>JAZQHZ010000336.1:0-3655 GCA_045540855.1 Clostridia bacterium | reverse complement strand
AACCGTTTTTTCACTGCCATTCACAAGAGCAAGGGTCATATCATCAATGCTCTTATCAAGCGAAAAAGCAAATTCGCACGTTACTTCTCCCTCATTTATCTGTGTTATTTTTCTGCAAAGCTCAACAGGAAGAGAGGTGCTTACGTCACTCTCTTTTGCGACATACATCACCTCTGATGTGTATGCATTTGTCTCACCGCTTGCCATAGTATTATTTACCCAGCTTGAGGTATTATTGCTATCCTCATTTGCATACCATTTAGTATCAGAAATATACTGTTCTGCGGCATATGCGGTATTTATCAACAACGGCAACAACGCCGTCATCAGACCTGCATAAACTCTTCTCATCTGCTTCTCCTTAATTTAATTCAAAACTCTTAATAAGCGGAATACCCTTATCACATGATGTATAAAGCATTCCCTTTGCCTCGTCACCCTCTGATTGTGCCATTACAATAATATCGCCGTACAGCGAGTATTCGCTTATATCCGCAACGATTTCACATCCGGCATCAGTCATATATCCGTCTTTGTATACTGCACATACTGCAACCGGATTTATTGTGCTTTCCGTATTATTCTTGAATCCGCTTATCTTGAAATATACCTGTCCGTTTTCGCTATATAAAGCGATATCGCTATATGTTACATCTTCGAACTTTTCCCATTCAAGCACCGGATATCCAAGGTTATACTCAGCATCGTATGCCGGCTTATAGCAGTCATCAAGAACCTTTAATTCCTTTAATGCCAAGGCATCAGTCGGATTTCCGCTGCCTGCTCCATTGCCTAAAGTATCATAATAGCAATTACTCAGAGAAGCAGTTGAAGCCGCCTGTGCAAAGCCTATTATGTCATATCCCTGTAAGCTGTTATCTGAAGCTGAATAGCAACCGTTCAGCTTGCTTGTTTCTATAACATTAGAAGCAAAATTAGCAATTCTGTCAGCTGATATATCCGTATCACTCAATGTGAAATTCACTACATAGCACGAGCTTATCTGTGCAGCTCTTGCATATCCTACAAAACCGCCAAGATATGTAACTTTATTTTCGAGTGCCGTTGCATCCACATTTCTTACAAAACAGTTTTCTATTGATCCATATCTCAGATATCCTACAAATCCGCCTGCATTATAATTTTTTGAAGGATCACCCTCTGAATTAAGACTGATATTTTCTACTCCGAGATTTTTAACAGTACCGTCAACTCTTCCGAACAATCCGATTTCTCTGTCAGCCGAATCAATAATTTTTACATTTTTAATTACGTGTCCGTTTCCGTTAAATGTTCCGCCGAAATAGCTTGCTCCATAGCCTACCGGCTTTATATCACGATTTGACAAATCAAGATTTGACATGAGGTTTATTTCTTTATCAGTAAAATTAGCATTTGAAGTGGCTCTTGATAACTCAACAAATCCGGCATATTCGGCTGCTGTTGAAATATAAAACACCGATTCTTCTGCATTGTACCAGCTTGTGTCAACACTTCCGTCCCATACATCAAATTCATCAAATCTATCTCCTACTGATGTGATAAGTTCATATACTTTATCAGCAGTCTCAGCAGTCTTCATATAAAATTTATAAATTCCTTTTGTAAGATTTTCAAATACATTGGCATTTGTCCATTTAATGCCGTCAATACTGTAAAATGCATTTTCAATATATGTAAGCTCTACACTATTTTCTGTCTTCGTAACCACCTCAAAAACAACATCTTCTTCTATCGGCTCATCTGTAGTTCCGTTCATTTCCCAACTCAGAATCGGGTATCCGTAGTTGTATCCGGTATCTTGGTTCACTATAAATCCATCACTAAGGCTTACCTCACCGTCAATAGCAATTAAATTTTCACTTGTTACAAATGTACCTGCTGTCTTTCCTACCCATGAGTTAAGATTTTCACATGCATCATAATATACATTTGAAATTTGTGCCGAGGGATTTTCTGTGCCTACTGCACCTAAAACCTCGTCAACGCCCTTAAATTCATTATAAACACCTGCATAGCAGTTTGAAATTATAGTGTCTCCTGCGTGACTTGTAATCTTCGCAACAAAATTTGAAATGAGTGCGTTTGATGCAGTGACATTCATTCCACTGCTTACACTTGTTGTATAACAGGCTTCTATCGTTGCACCTGCTCTTATTTGTCCCACAAGTCCACCGAAGAGTGCACCGTCATTCGTGAAATCAGACAACGTGATATTTCTTACAAAGCAATCCTCAATAACTGCCTTTTCTCTTATGTGACCTGCAAGTCCGCCTGAGAAATAGTTGCCCTTTGCTGCTGAATCGAGTGAATATGATACTTCTATATTCTCAACTCCAAGCTTCTTTATCGTTCCGCCCTGAACTCTTGCAAAAAGTCCAACCTCTGCATTTTCATCTCCTGACCACGGAATTATTCTGACATTTTTAATAATATGACCGTTACCGTCAAAGATGCCTTTAAATGCCGATGTCGCAACACCAACAGGCTGCAGAGCTTCATCGGCAAAATCAAGGTCTGCTCCTAAGGTTACGGTTTTTCCTCCAAACGAATCCTTACTGATTCCGTTTGCCCTTCCCGCTACTATCTGTGCAAATCCTGCAAACTGTGCAGGCGTAGAAATCGTAAAGCTTTTTTCCGATGTATTATACCAGGAAGTATCAAAGGTAATACCATCCCATTTTGTCGTTTCTTCAGCATTTACGGTTATATTCATTATTCCTGACAATACAAAAATAAGAATCCACGAAATCAGTTTTTTCATATTTTATTCCTCCCATTTTACTATATAATAATCTTATCATTTTTCCAAAATTCTTTAAATGGCAATTATTCGGTTTAATTTGTCATATTTTCATACCGAAATATTTACTATGTTTTCTCCGTTTTTAAACAGTTTTGTCGCAACACCTGCAATATCCTCTATTATTGCAATAATCGGTGCACATGACCACGGATGACACAGGCTTGTATTCCATTTCTGCTCCTTGCCCCAAGCCTCAAAGCACGTTGTTGCACCTTCTCTGAGCATATTCACCCATGAATGCTCCGTCTCATTTGTAATCAGCTTCAATTCGTCATCATATGCTTCCATAGCGGCAAGTGCCTTTAATACGAAGTACGAAAACTGAGTTCCGCAGCACAAGCCCTTTTCCATAATAGTCGTTCTGATATTTTCAAGCGATTCTTCCGGTGCAATTTTAAAGGTTACAGGCAAAACATTGGAATGTAGAGCACTATGCAAACGCTCCTCTGTATCATAGAATTGCTTCTTTTCAGAATCATAAAACACCTTAATGTACGATTTTGAAATGCGTTTTGCCCTATCGTCCGGTACTTCGCCCAATATCTTCTTGATTTCATCAACACATTTCAGAGCACCTATATAAAATGCATTCAATACATTGTGGCAAGGTCTTTTTGCTTCCTTTTCCTCATTATTAACATCATATCCGTCACGCAAATTTTTCGGCCAGTCCACTAAATTCCATTTTTCATTTGCGTTAAGCAATAACCCGTCCTCACGTTCATATTGAGCAAAATAGTCAATCACACCACAAACTATAGGATAAAGCTCTTTTAATGTTTCAATATCTCCTGTATATCTGTAATAGTTAAGCACCTGCAACGGATATTGCAGTGAAAAATTTGCGAT
>JAZQHZ010000335.1:0-12003 GCA_045540855.1 Clostridia bacterium | reverse complement strand
TCTTTTTCGTTCTTTTTCTGTTACTGCAGACAGAAAAAGAACCGGGGATATACGTTGCAAACAATTAAAGCTGAACGTCTTGGGGCAGAGCCCGTTTGAATCGTTTTGACGAGTGCAACCATCCCGTTAAATTCAAATTTGAATTGCAAACAATTAACGCCAGCATAATTGTGAATTAATCAAAAAACGCAGGCAAAAGCCTGCGTTTTTGATTAAAGTCCTAACTGTCCGCATACATCTGCTAAAATCGCATCAACCGTTGCCATTGCAGCGTCAAAGGTCTCTGCATTTGAGCCGAGGTAAATCTTGATTTTCGGCTCTGTGCCTGACGGTCTTACTATGAAATATGACTTGCCGTCTGATAAATCATAGCGGAGAACGTTTGCCTTCGGCAGCTCCTTGCCGTCTACGAGCATAATTGTCTGCTCCTTGTAGTCTGTATATTTCACAATGTCCATTCCGTTTGCCTTAGTCGGCGGAGTTGCTCTTAAGCCGGTTAATAATGCCGCCATCTTCTCCATACCGTCCTTGCCCGGCATTGTGAATGAAACTGTCTTTTCAGCGTATACGCCGTGCTCCTTGTAGATATCCTGTAATGCCTCGTATAATGACTTGCCCTTTGTTGCATAATATGCCGCCATCTCGGCAATGAGCATTGTTGCAACAACGCCATCCTTATCTCTTGCGTGGTTTCCTACTAAGTAGCCATAGCTTTCCTCAAAGCCGATGAGATATGTGTAAGCACCTGTCTCGGTGAAGTCTGTCATCTTCTCGCCGATGTACTTGAAGCCTGTTAAAAGGCTCATGCACTCACAGCCGTATGACTTCGCAATCGCTGCAGCAAGCTCTGTTGTAACGATTGTCTTTATAACCATACCGTTTTGGGGTAAAATTCCCTTTTCCTTCTTTGAACGGAGGATGTAATCAACAAGCAATGCACCTGTCTGGTTACCTGTAAGAGTTCTGTATTCGCCCTGTGCATCACGCACTACAATACCTACTCTGTCGCAGTCCGGGTCAGTACCGATGATAACGTCAACATCGTTCTCCTTCGCCATCTCAATTGCGATTGTGAAGCCCTCCTTGTTCTCCGGGTTCGGTGATGCAACTGTCGGGAAGTCGCCGTCCTCAGTATCCTGCTCCTTAACAACAAGCACGTTCTTGAAGCCTATTCTCTTTAAAATTTCCTTAATCGGACGTGAGCCTGTGCCGTGGAACGGAGTGTAAATGAGCTTGAAATTGTCTGCCACTGCCGCAACTGCCTCAGGGTTTTGCTGCTGTGTCTGAACAGTCTGTAAGAATTTCTCGTTCAATTCCGGACCCACAACCTCGATTAACGGATTGTCAAGAGTTGAATACTTAACGTCAAAAATGTTAACGCTGTCCATTGCGTCGATTACAGTCTGAACTGCCTCCGGCGGAAGCTGACCGCCGTCCGGGCCGTAAACCTTGTAGCCGTTGTATTCCTTCGGGTTGTGCGATGCGGTAATCATAACACCTGCGGCACAGCCTAATTCTCTGATACCGAACGATACCTCCGGAACTGAGTGAACTGTGTCATAGAGGTAAACCTTAATTCCCTCGTTTGCGAGCACCTTTGCAGTTTCCTCGGCAAACTCACGTGAGAAATTACGTGTATCGTAGCCGATAAGCACGCCCTTTTTAGCCGCCTCTTCGCCGTTGTTGTTAACATAAACGCTCACGCCGTAGCTTGCCTGACGTACGTTGTAGATGTTAATCTTGTTAGTACCTGCACCGATGATACCACGCATACCTGCGGTACCGAATTCAAGACCGCGGTAAAAACGCTCCTCAATCTCCTTCTCGTCGCCTGCGATTGCACGTAATTCAGCCTTTGAAGCCTCATCAACGGCATCTGATGCGAGCCATTCGTTGTAAATATCCATATAGCCCATTTTCATAGCCCTCCAAATTTTTTATAGTTAAATATATTATACACCGAAACGGTAAATATTTCAATATGTTTTTTTAAAATCTTTCGTGTTTATTTGATAAATATTGATTTTTTATGCACGGTATGGTATAATGAGTTTAATCGTAATGCGATTAAACTCAGCGATATAAATTCCTGACGGATGCGATAGCTAAAACAGATTTTGTCGAAAGGATAAAAGAAAATGAAAAATAAAACAGGAATTATAATTTTATTTACAATTCAAGCATTAGGTATACCCTTTGCGCTTGTTGCAGGATTTATGCTCTTGTTTTCTATTGCTAATTTTTTCCAAACAGATTGGTCTCAGACAGAGGTTTTTGTTCAGGCTATTATTGCATTAATTACAATGTTAATAGGAGTTTCCTATATTGGTACATATTTTTTCTCATTAATCAAAACTATAAGTAATAAAGGAATATCATTTATTAGTTGCTTGCCTATTTTACATGGTATTGTTGCTGTAATTGCTTTGATATTATGGTTTTTGATTGCAAGCTTATTTAAATGATTTTTCATCACCTTGATGAGAGTTTATACAATTAAATCAACCGTAGCGATATATCTTTGATGCGATATGTCCCTTCGGGACGAGAAAGGAGCACAAATATGAAAAAATATAAGAAACTTTATGCTGCTATAATATTGTTTATTATTATAATTTTTTTATTTGTTATTAATTGCATAAAAATATGCTCTATAAATTCGCATGAAGCAGATTATGTTTATGAGTTGTTACAAAGTAGATATAACACCGAAAATGTTGATATATGCATTTTAGATTATGATTATGTAACCGGTGCAAGCTGGAGAGTGGAGAAATCAACAAACAAAAATTTAGAAAATAAGTATGTATGTCTTAATACAATTTACAATCCAAGGCTATTAAAAATCAACAAAGAATTTGACCTTGATTATATAGCGAAATATGTTGCAGTCATTGATAAAAACATCTCTCAAACAAAGGTAGACGGTGAAGATGTTGATGTTCTTAAAACAAAAGAAATAGTAATAACTGATTTTTATTATCGAAACGACGGTTTTGATGATTTGAGATTTGGTGATTTAACTTTTGGAGGAAAACTAAATTCGATAATGGCTTTAATGGTACCGAAATTTAGGCTGCAAATGTAGTATTTTTTAAGCCTTCCCCTTGAGGGGAAGGTGTCAGCGATAGCTGACGGATGAGGTGGAAATGAATAAAACAAATAATTTTAGGTTAACAAGTAACGCAAAAACATTGAGAAAGAATATGACAAAAGAAGAAAGGCATTTGTGGTATGACTTCTTAAAAACATTATCTGTAACTGTCAACAGACAAAAGGTAATTGGTAATTATATTGTTGATTTTTATATTGCGTCTTCAAAACTTGTTATTGAACTTGATGGTTCACAACACTATGAAAATAAGAGTATCGAGAGTGATATAAAAAGAGATGCATTTCTAAACGATTTAGGAATTAAAGTGTTAAGATATTCAAACGCAGATGTTAATCAAAGATTTGAAAGTGTTTGCCAGGATATATTGAATAATATTAACACCTCATCAGTCACTTCGTGACAGCTTCCCCTCAAGGGGAAGCCTTTATAAAATAAATTTTTTGCCCTATGGACCATAGCCCAAAAAACGAAAGGAAAAAACAATGCTTTATTCACCTGATATAAATAAAATATGCTCGCTTTGCCGGTTTGCACGTACTGCTACCGGCTCGGCTACGCATCTTGAATGTGAGAAAAAAAACGAATATGTCCCGTTTGATGCTACCTGCGACGATTTCGTTTATGATATATTCAAAAAACCGACAAGAAGAAAGCGCCGACTTAAAAATAAGTTCAGCGCTGATGATTTTTCTCTTTAAATTGAATCGCCGTATTGCATTGTGACTGCAATTACACTTAAATTATCGCTTCCGGAATGGATTTTCGGGGCGATTTTTTTGAGCATTTTTTTGAGCCAGCCCTTCGACGAAACAGAAATAAGCCGCAAAAGCTCCGTTTCCTTTTCGGAAATATTTCTCCAGAATCCGTCCGTACATATAAGGAACGAATGTGAGGACGTGATGTTAAACACCTCGGACACGTCCGGCTCCCACGAAATGCGGTCACCCAGTGCTTTTCTAAGCTTGTTAGCCTCGGAATCGGTGCGGATTTCGTCATATTCAATCTCGCCCTTTGCGAACTTCTCGAAGGATACGCTGTGATCCTCGCTCACCTCTTCAAGGCTTGCTCCCTTATAGATATAAATTCGTGTATCGCCCACGCTTGCCCATATAGCCTTTGTGCCGTCGGTGAGCAGAAGTGCAATTGTTGAGCCGATATCGCCAAAGCGAGCCTCCTCGCTCTTTTTTACAAGCAAAGCCCTCTGTGCCTCGGTGATGTATTTTTTCACAGCCTCGCTGCTCATTTCGGGCTCATTTTTAAACGCCTCAATTACGAAATTAACGGCAATTTCGGCACCGGCTCTGCCACTGCCGTCAGGTCCGAAGCCATCCGCCACGGCGAAGCAATATATTTTATTTTCAAAGGCAGTTGCGAGAAAATCCTCGTTATATTCACGCCCGCCCTCGTGGGTGTAGGTTGTAAATTTCATATATGCCTCCATTTGTTTGATTTGGATTTAACGGGGTGTTTAAATTTATGATTGTAGGGGCTGATGCCCTCATCAGCCCGCAAAATTATACCAAATTTGCCCATTGTTACGCCGTCGGCGTAACAATGACGGGACGATAAGGGCATCGTCCCCTACATTCCTGGTTACAAATTTATCCCGTTCAATTTCAAATTCAAACCTCAAACAACATTTCAATAATTGTAATCATTCTACCACAAATCGACACGATTTTCAAGCCTGTTCTTGCTTTACTGATATTTTTCCACATAAATTTTCAATTTGTTTTCAGTATGTTAACATATTTTCAAGTAAAAATTCACAAAATATCCCTTGAAATGTATGTCTTTTAATGTTATAATAAACATAATATGGTAAAAGCAGAAAAATGAGGAGGAAAATTTTTCTATGAAAAAGGTTTCTGAAGCAGTTGCACTTGAGACAAAATATATTGCCTGCTGTGTGGGTATACTAAGTATTATTATGCAGCTGGTATTTATTGCCCTGAAGCGTTGGGACTATACGGTGCTTCTTGGCAATCTTCTTTCGGGTGCGTTTGGAATACTGAATTTCTTCCTTATGGGTATGACGGTGCAAAGTGCCGTTATGAAGGACGAAAAGGAGGCAAGGGCACAGATTCGTACGTCGCAGTCGATGCGTACATTTTTACTGTTCGCCGTTGCCGCTGTGGGCGTGCTTGTGCCGGTATTTAATACCGTTGCAGCCCTCCTCCCGCTCTTCTTTCCCCGGATTGCCATTGCCATAAGACCGTTATTTAAAAAGCAGGAGGTGGACGCCAAATGAAAAAACAAAGCCGCTTATTCAAAGCGGTGGATATTCTTTACATTGCAATGATGATTGTACCGATTTTGTGCGGAATTGTTATAAAAATTCTCACAAAGGCTCCGTCGGAGGGAATTTCAATCTCCGGTGCACAGATTTATTTCGAAATCCCGATGCCTTTGCAAAATCTCGTTATAACGGAATCGCAGGTTAATTCGTGGCTGGTTATCATTACAATTTTAGGGCTTTGTCTTTACCTTACGCACGGGCTGAGCGTTAAGGCAGAGCTTAAAAGGCAGCATATTGCCGAGTGGATTGTCGGGACAGTGGATAAGGTGACAATAGGAAATATGGGTGAATATTTTGCATCCTTTTCGCCGTTTATCGCCGCTATTCTTGCATTGTCGGCATTTTCAAGTCTGCTCGCACTTACGGGACTTTACGCTCCGACCTCGGACGTGAACGTAACCGGAGGCTGGGCAATTCTTGTATTTATTCTGATTACGTACTACAAATTCAAGTGCGGACCGGTTGAATACATCAAATCCTTCGGTAATCCGGCACCTATGGCACCGCTTAACATCATAAGCGAGATTGCAACTCCGGTTTCAATGGCGTTCCGTCACTACGGAAACGTGCTTTCGGGTGGAGTAATTTCGGTACTTGTTGCGGCGGGCTTGCAGGGGCTTTCACAGCTTGTTCTGGGATGGCTGCCGGGATTTCTGGGAACATTCCCGTTTTTACAGATAGGTATTCCGGCGATACTTTCGGTATACTTCGACGTATTCAGCGGATGTTTACAGGCGTACATCTTCGCTATGCTGACGATGTTATACGTATCGGGCGGATTTGATATTGATTTGTATATGAAGAAGAAAGAATTAAAAAAGAAAAAAGTATGAATTAATGTTTGGCGGCTTTGCCTTCCCCTTGAGGGGAAGGTGGCACGAAGTGCCGGATGAGGTGGAAAATCCGACGGATGCTTCGCATCCTACACCTCACCACCGCCTGCGGCGGAGCCTCTCCTCAAGGAGAAGCCCAATATATAAACAATAATTTAAATTAATCAAAACATAAATGGAGGTATATATTATGTTAGAATTAGCTATTGGTATTATTTTAGGATGCTGTGCATTAGGTGCAGGAGCTGCAATGATTGCAGGTATAGGACCGGGTATCGGTGAAGGTAACGCAGTTGCAAAGGCGTGTGAGGCAATAGGCCGTCAGCCGGAATGTAAGGGTGACGTTACATCAACAATGCTTATGGGTTGTGCAATTGCAGAGACAACAGGTCTTTATGCGTTGGTTATCGCAATTCTGTTAATCTTCGTAGCACCGAATTTATTGGTTGATATTTTAATGGGAGTTGTTGGGTAAATTCAATTCACAATTCACAATTCAGAATTCACAATTGAATGTGATTTTTTATCCTTTGGATAAAAAATAATTTACCCGAAAAAAGGAGAAAATTATGCAAACATTAGATGTCATTTCTGTCAATCTGTGGCAGATTGTGATTTCACTTCTGAATCTTCTGATTCTTTTCCTTTTATTAAAAAAATTCCTCTATAAGCCCGTCAGAAACGTGCTTGAAAAACGCCGTGCAGAGATTGATTTGCTCTATTCATCGGCTGAGGATGCAAAAAAATCAGCACTTGATACCAAAAACGAATGGGATGAAAAAATCAAGGGTGCACAAGCTGAGGCGGACAGTATCATCCGTGAGGCGGCATCAAAGGCAACAAGACGCGGCGACAAGCTTCTTGCCGATGCAAAGGAAAAGGCAGACGATATTATGCGCAGAGCACAGACCGAGGCTGAGCTTGAAATGAAGAAGGCTCAGGAGGGTATAAAGCGGGAGATTGTCGATGTATCGGCAGCGCTTACTGAAAAAATGCTCGGACGTGAAATCAACGAAAACGACCACCGTTCATTGATAGATTCATTTATTGAGAAAATAGGTGACAACGATGAGACAGAGGAGTAAGGAATACGGCGAAGCCCTTTTCGAGCTGGCTATGGAAAACGGTATGAGCGAGGAATACGGCAAGGCACTTGACACAGTGGCTTTCATATTTGACGAAAATCCCGAATATATGGAGTTTCTCTCATCACCCTCTATACCTATGACAGAGCGAATTGATGCAATCGAGAAGGCATTTTTTGCACTGCCCGCTCACATTGTTTCCTTCCTTTCACTGCTGTGCGAGCGTGGACGTATACGTGAATTTACAACGTGTATGGAGGAATATAAAGCCCTGCTTGATTCGTCAAAGCAGATTTGTGTTGCAAGGGTAACAAGTGCAGTGGAGCTGACGCAAGAGGAAAAAGAGAAATTAAGGGCAAAGCTTGAAAAGAAGAACGCTCAGTCCGTTATATTGGATTGCAGTGTTGATGAATCGCTTTTGGGCGGTATAATAATCGAAATGGACGGCAAAATTATGGACGGAAGTGTCCGCCGCCATCTCAAGGAAGTAAAGGAAGTGATAAGCGGATGAGTACAAGACCTGAAGAAATCAGTGCTATTATAAAAGAACAGATAAAAAACTATAAATCGCAGATTGAAATGCGTGAGACGGGTACGGTTATCCTGGTTGGTGACGGTATCGCAAGAGTGTACGGACTGCGTGAATGTATGGCGAGCGAGCTGCTTGAATTTGAGGACGGCAGCTACGGCATGGCTCAGAACCTGGAGGATGAGACCGTTTCGGTTGCACTTCTTTCAGATAACAACAGCATTCGTGAGGGCTCAAAGGTTAAGAGAACGGGCAGAGTAGTATCTGTTCCGGTAGGCGAGGCACTCTTGGGCAGAGTTGTGGATGCTCTGGGTAACCCGATTGACGGCAAGGGTCCGGTTGATACAAATAAAACACGTCCGATTGAATCGGAGGCACCGGGAATTATCGAGCGTCAGAGCGTTAATGTACCGCTTCAGACGGGTATCAAGGCTATCGACTCAATGATTCCTATCGGTCGCGGTCAGCGAGAGCTTATCATCGGCGACCGTCAGACAGGTAAGACGGAGATTGCAATTGATACAATCATAAATCAGAAAAACAGCGACGTAATCTGTATTTACGTTGCAATCGGACAGAAGAATACATCAGTAGTTCAGCTTGCTAATGAGCTGACAAGAAACGGTGCAATGAGCTATACTATAATTGTTTCAGCCTCGGCATCGGAGTCTGCACCGTTGCAGTATATTGCTCCGTATTCAGGCTGTGCAATGGCGGAATATTTCAGAGAGCAGGGCAAGGACGTTTTAATCATCTATGATGATTTATCAAAGCACGCAGTTGCATACCGTGCATTATCGCTCCTTATCCGCAGACCGCCGGGCAGAGAGGCATATCCGGGTGATGTATTCTACCTGCACTCACGTCTGCTTGAAAGAGCGGCTTGTGTTGCACCGGAGTATGGCGGCGGCTCAATCACTGCACTGCCGATAATAGAAACGCAGGCAGGCGACGTTTCGGCGTATATCCCGACAAACGTAATCTCGATTACGGACGGTCAGATATTCCTTGAAACAGAGCTGTTCCACGCAGGAATTATGCCGGCGATTAATCCGGGTATTTCAGTAAGCCGAGTGGGCGGAAGTGCCCAGCTCAAGGCGATGAAGAAGGTATCGGGCGAGCTTAAATTATTATACTCACAGTACAGAGAGCTGCAATCCTTCGCACAGTTCGGCTCGGACCTTGACGCAGATACCAAGGCAAGACTTGCTTTGGGTGAGCGAATTGTTGAGGTATTGAAGCAGGGCAGAAATGCTCCGATAAGAGTGGGCTGTCAGGTTGCGATTGTATATGCCGTTATCAACGGATATCTTGACAACGTCGCAGTAACTGACGTGCGTGAATATGAAAACGATTTATTTGAGCTTTTAGAGAATAAATACGGCGAGCTTTTAGTTCGCTTTGAAAGCGGCTTCTACGAGGATGAGGACGTTACTATGCTTAAAAAGGCATTAAATGAAATGCAGAGGTGAGATAGATGGGTGCAGATACAAAAAAACTGCGTAACCGCATCAAGAGCGTCGATTCTACACTGCATCTCACAAGTGCAATGGGACTTGTGGCATCGTCAAAAATCCGCCGTGCAAGCCTTGGAATGCAAAGAAGTGCTCAGTATTTCAAAGAGGTAAAAAAGGTGATTGACACGCTCACACAGGCGACGGAATGTGCAAAGAGTCCGTTTATGGCACGTGAGGGCGAAAAAACACGCTTTATCATAATTGCAGGCGACAGAGGACTTGCGGGCGGCTATAATGCAAACATTTTCAGACTTGCAAAGCAGTATGAAAATGTTCAGTTCTATCCCATCGGCAAGCGTGCCTGCGACAGATATGGCGAGGGTGCATTAAGTGCGGAATATTTCACAAGTGCGGATGCCGTTGCACTGTCAAAAAAGCTGTGCGAGGATTTTTTAGCCGGCGAATTTGACAAGCTGGGCATTATATGCACGAAATATATCTCGATGATGAGCCAGGAGGCACAGGTGAAGTGGGTGCTGCCGCTGTCAAAGGCGGAGAAATCGGGTGCGACGGGAATAATCTTTGAGCCGGACGAGGCTACAATCCTTGAAACGGCTATAAGAGAATACGTCTGTGCAGCGATAGTCAGTGCAGTGCGTGAGAGCTTTGCAAGTGAGGTTGCGGCAAGACGAACTGCAATGGACAGTGCCGGCAAGAACGCACAGCAGATGATTGACGACCTGCAGCTGCAGTATAACAGAGCAAGACAGGGTGCAATCACGCAGGAGATTACAGAAATAGTCGCAGGAAGCGGCGCATAAAGGAGGAAAAACTGTTATGTCAGATACAGCAACAGGAAGAGTTTCACAGGTTATGGGACCTGTCGTGGACGTGCGCTTCGGGGAAGGAAGCTTACCTGCTATATTAAACGCATTAACAATGCCGATTGGCGACAGAACCCTCACAGTAGAGGTGGCACAGCATATCGGCGATAACATAGTCCGTTGCATTGCAATGGCGTCAACGGACGGACTTAAAAGAGATACACCGGTTACGGATACAGGCAAGGCAATAAGCGTACCCGTAGGTCGTGAAACACTGGGAAGAATATTTAACGTGCTTGGAAATCCGGTGGATAACAAGGAAGCTCCCAAGACAGAGCAAAGATGGAACATCCACAGAAGTGCTCCCTCATATGACGAGCTTTCTACATCAACCTATATTTTAGAGACCGGAATCAAGGTTATTGACCTTATCTGCCCGTATTCAAAGGGTGGTAAAATCGGCTTATTCGGCGGTGCGGGCGTTGGTAAGACGGTGCTTATTATGGAGCTTATCAACAACGTCGCAAAGGAGCACGGCGGTCTTTCGGTATTTACGGGTGTTGGTGAGAGAACAAGAGAGGGTAATGACCTTTATAATGAAATGAAGGAATCGGGCGTACTTTCAAATACTACGCTTGTGTACGGTCAGATGAACGAGCCGCCGGGTGCAAGAATGAGAGTTGCACTTTCGGGACTTACTATGGCGGAATATTTCCGTGATGAGGAGAATCAGGATGTGCTGTTGTTTATCGACAACATTTTCCGATTCACTCAGGCAGGCTCGGAGGTATCGGCACTTTTGGGACGTATGCCGTCCGCCGTTGGATATCAGCCGACGCTTGCGAATGAGATGGGTACATTGCAGGAGAGAATTACATCGACAAAGAAGGGCTCAATCACGTCAATTCAGGCAGTTTACGTGCCTGCGGACGACCTGACAGACCCTGCTCCGGCTACGACCTTTGCCCACCTTGATGCTACAACCGTACTTTCAAGAAGCATTGCTTCGCAGGGTATTTATCCGGCGGTTGACCCGCTTGAGTCAACAAGCCGTATCCTTTCGCCTGAAATCTTAGGTAAGGAGCATTACGAGGTCGCACGTGAGGTGCAAAGAATTCTGCAGCGTTATCAGGAGCTGATGGATATTATCGCAATTATGGGTATGGATGAATTAAGCGATGAGGATAAGCTTTTGGTTCAGCGAGCAAGAAAAATCCAGCGATTCTTATCACAGCCGTTCCACGTATCGGAGAAGTTTACGGGTATCGTGGGCACATACGTGCCGTTATCGGAGACAATCCGCGGCTTCAAGGAAATTGTAGAAGGCAAGCACGACGATTTACCGGAATCAGCATTCCTGTTTGTAGGAACGATTGATGAGGCGGTAGAAAAGGCGAAGAGGGCGTAACTATGAATACATTCAGACTAACCATATCCTCGCCTGACGGAAACGTGTTTGATGAAGAGATTGCAATGGTTTCAATGCGTGGAAGCGAAGGAGATTTTGCAATAATGGCGGGGCATATACCGTTTATCACATCGGTACAGCCGTGCGAATGTAAGATAGAAATGAGCGACGGCGAGGAAAAAACAGGCGAGGTTGACGGCGGAATATTAAGTGTGTCAGCGGAGTCGGTAACGCTTCTTTCGGGAAGCTTTAAGTGGAAAGGGTGTCAGTGACACCCTTTTTTAATTCATAATTCACAATTCACAATTATGCTGGCGCTAATTGTTTGCGTTTCAAATTTGGGTTTGGCGGGATAAATTTGTAAACAGGAATGTAGGGGACGATGCCCTCATCGTCCCGCCATTGTTACGCCGTTGGCGTAACAATGGGCAAATTTGGTATAATTTTGCGGGC
>JAZQHZ010000334.1:0-4053 GCA_045540855.1 Clostridia bacterium | reverse complement strand
GTATACACCGCCCGCGCCGGAAGTTTCCAGCACGTCTCCGACAATAAGGTTTGAACCCTTGTCTATAAATGTCATTTTGCAGTAGCTTTGTGTGTAAAGCTCATTATCGCCTTCCACAACCGCAACGTCACCTGTTCTTGAAATCTTCACTCCGAGTGCACTGTCAGGGCTTAAAACAGCCGAAACAACCGACCATGTCGGTCCGACCTCTATAACCTTGCCAACAACACCGTCTGCGGTAATAACCGCGTTTCCTACACTTACGCCCGATAACGAGCCGCGGCTTATTTCAATAGTGTCATACCAGTTATTCGATGAATATGCAATAACTGTCGCGGCAACTGACGTGTATTTGTCCAGGCTGTTGCTGAGACCAAGGATACCCATAAGGCGCTCATTTTCTTCACGGTAATTGGTAATATCTCTGTTCTTCTTCTTAAGTTCATTTATCTCGGTTACAAGGCGTTCGTTTTCCTCCTTGTATGTCTTCGCTTCTGCAAGAAAATCAGCCGTATTTCTGACACCATTCGTTATATAAGCAAAACCGCTTTGGAATGGAGAAAAAACAGTTCTTAATACCTGCGATACCGGATTTGACCCGGTGAAATGTGCAACAAAGATTGACAAAAGCACTACCGCAGTTGCTATTGCCGCTATACGCACACCTTTCTTTTTAAATATTGATGATAACATATTATCTCCGTTCTACCCGATGACCTGTTATTTTGCCTTATCGGTAAGTTCTCTTATGTTTTCGAGCGATCTGCCCGTACCTATGACAACGCAGTCAAGCGGATACTCCGCAACATGCGTCGGTATTTTTGTTGCCTCTGTTATTAGCTTATCAAGCCCTTTAATAAGCGCTCCGCCGCCTGTAAGCATAATGCCATGCTCCATTATATCAGCAGCAAGCTCAGGCGGAGTGTGTTCGAGCGTAAGCTTGATCGCTTCGACCATTTCGTCGATGTTCTCACTCATTGCCTTTCTTATTTCGCTTTCCTTTATTTGTGCCGTTTTCGGAAGTCCGGTGGAAACATCACGGCCTCTCACCTCGCGCACTGCTTCCTCGTCATCCTCATAAGCAGAGCCTATTGTTATTTTTATATCCTCTGCCATTTTATCGCCTATGTTTATCTGATGCTCCTTCTTAAGGTAGTTCATAATTGCACTGTCAAGAGCATTACCTGCAATTCTTATGGACCTTGATGCGACAATGCCGCCAAGCGAAATAACGGCAACTTCAGTTGTTCCGCCGCCTATATCGACAATCATACTGCCCATTGCGTCATTCACCGGCAAAGATGCTCCTATTGCCGCCGCCATTGGCTCCTCAATAAGAGCGACCGATTTTGCGCCGGCTTGAATTACTGCCTCTTCAACAGCGCGGCGTTCAACCTCGGTTATTCCCGACGGTATACAAACTATTACGCGCGGCTTGAAAACATTACTTACATTCGCTTCTTTGATAAATGCGCGTATCATAGCCTGAGTAATATCAAAATCTGCTATAACACCGTCCTTAATCGGACGGACAGCAACAATATTTTCAGGCGTTCTGCCTATCATTTCATTTGCTTCATCACCAACAGCAAGCACTTTTCCCTCATACTTATCTATCGCAACAACGGATGGCTCGCGCACAACAATACCCTTACCCTGTACGTATACCAGAGTATTAGCCGTGCCAAGGTCAATTCCTATATCCTTTGAAAATATTCCCATTATTTTGTCTCCTTTAAAGTATTTCTATATCAAATTCTTTTTCCAAAACATCGCTAAGCGTCGCAAGAGGCAGACCTACTACATTAAAGTAATCGCCGTCTATGCCTTCTACAAGCACCGCGCCGATACCCTGTATACCATACGCACCGGCCTTGTCCATAGGTTCACCGGTTGCAATATATGCATGAATTTTTTCATCTGTCAGTTCCCTGAAGCGTACAGTCGTTTTCACTGCCCGGCATACTGTTTTCGCATCGCGTATACGCATAACGCAAATACCGGTATATACTTCATGCTCTCTCCCGGACAATGATTTTAAAATATTGAAAGCATCCGGCTTATTTTTTGGTTTACCAAGCAACTTGCCGTCAAGGGTAACAACTGTATCTGCAGCTATTATTATGGCATTCTTATTGGCAAGAACCTGTTTTGCAGACGCGGAAGCCTTTATCATAGCAAGCTCCTGCACATATAGCTTAACGGGTATATTCTTTGGTATTGCACTCTCGTCAGCTTCTGAAACAACCACATCAAAATCTATGCCAAGTCTTTCCAGAAGTTCCCGCCGCCTTGGCGATGCCGATGCAAGTATATAATCAACCATTTGTTTTCCTTTCATTACAGCACACCGCGGTAAAAATGACCTCGTGTAAAATCCTTCTGAGTATTTTCGATTTGCTCACCCGCAAGCGCGCGTTTATATTCCTCTATTATTTTACCACATTGTGAGAAATTTTCAACAGTAAATATCAATCTTATTCCATTTAAATTAAGCCGCAAGAGATCATTTATCTTATCAGCCATATATATGGGCTTTGAATTAAGCAAAACACAGCGACAACCGCCGCGTTTTCCATCGCACATAAGCGGAAATTCTTCGCGCTTTCTGTCACGCAGACTATAAACCATTTCTCCGTTCTTACATTTTCCGGAAGCGTTTATCGGACAATTCTTCATTATCATCAGCGGCAAATGTCCGTAACCTATAACCTCTGCAGGAGCATCAGTATTTTTCAAAATATCCGAAATTTCATGCAGGTTTAGCTCAGGCGAAATAATATTTTGCCCATTATTGGCAAAGTATGCAAGAGATAGAGAATTGAAAATGTTTAGTGTCCCCTTGAACGGTTCAAACCTCTCTGTTCTTACCCCTGCCGCCTTTGCCGCCTTTTCCTGTTCGGCATCTGACACAACCGCAATAAGTTCAGGTTCACAACTGCGTTTTGATTTATTTGACGGTATAGTATAATCCGTCACTCTGCCATGCTGTCTTTTTATCCTCTCTGTCACAAGCGCATCACACGCCGCGCGTCTTACTGCGTTAATTTCTTTGATCGGAATAGTTATTCCACTGTCAACATAGACAGTTATATCATCACATTCAAACGGCGTTGAACCAAGCTTTAATAACTGATCTTTTAGTCTTGTTTCATCTAATGCAACTTTTTGTGCTAATTCGGATTTTTGTGTCCCCACTGCATATCCGCAATTCCCATCGCTGTCAAATACAGTAACCTCCAGCGGCTCATTTTCTTTTAGTGTCCCCATTGCAGTGATATGAATTTTTCTTATATTGGCATTTTCTGCTGTTCTTGCCTTTGCCGCGTCTGTATATTTAGTGTCCCCCGTCCCCGAGGGTGATACGCGACTCATCATTTGTGCGCCAAGATTGCCTTTTAAATAGCCATTGGTAAAACCACTTCTTGAAAATGCATCCATAAGCTCCGTTACATCTGCCTTATCTGCCTTCTTACCATTTCCTGTATATAAAAGATCCAGATATTTTCTGTATACGCCTACCACAGCCGAAACATATTCAGCGCGCTTTAATCTGCCTTCTATTTTCAGCGATTTTACACCTATTCTATTTAGTGTCCCCAGATCATTTATAAGAGCCATATCCTTAGGTGACAGTAAATATCCCTTATCGTTTATTATCTTTCCGTCCGTCATCTCATACGGCAGACGGCATGGCTGTGCACAGCGGCCACGATTACCGCTTCTGCCGCCTAAAATACTTGACATCAGGCACTTACCGCTGTAACATTGGCATATTGCGCCATGTACAAAAGTTTCGATTTCAAGTGTTGTATTTTTACAAATGTGTTCAATTTCCTTTTCATTCAGTTCTCTTGCGAGCACAACACGTTTAAACCCAAGCTTTTCAAGTTCGTTTACCTCTTCCAAAGTTGTAACAGACATTTGTGTGCTTGCATGCAGTGCAAGGTCGGGGCACGTGTTCTTAATTATCTGTGCCGCACCAATATCCTGAACTATTAAAGCATCCACATTTGCACTGTTTAAGGCTTTTATATATTTCTGCAAGTCGTC
>JAZQHZ010000333.1:0-5407 GCA_045540855.1 Clostridia bacterium | reverse complement strand
TGCGGCAAAGCCGCTAAACATTAATTTACAATGGAAAGGAAACAAACATTATGAGAATATATCCGGCGATTGATATAAAGGACGGAAATTGTGTCCGTCTCTTACAGGGACGTTTTTCTGACGTTACCGTTTACGGAAACTCACCTGCTGATATGGCGCAAAAATGGGAAAGCTTAGGCGGTGAGTTCATTCACGTGGTTGACCTCGACGGTGCCTTAAAGGGCAGCGGCGTTAATGCGAAGGCGATTGAGGAAATCTGCTCCCGTGTATCCGTTCCGGTGCAGACCGGCGGCGGTATCCGCACTATGGAGGATATTGAGGCAAGATTAAATTGCGGAATAAACCGCGTAATTATCGGCACAAAGGCTGTCAGTGATGCGGATTTCGTGAAGAAGGCAGTGGAAAAGTACGGCGAGAAAATCGTCATCGGAATAGATGCAAAAGACGGAATGGTGGCAATTGAGGGCTGGGAAAAAACCAGCGATTTCACTGCTGTTGAATTTGCGAAGAAGATGGTGGACTTGGGCGTTAAGACCATAGTTTACACCGACATAGCAACCGACGGCACACTCGCAGGCCCTAACGTTGAGGCTATGCGTGAAATGGCAGCAGCAGTTGATGCGGACATCATCGCATCAGGCGGAGTAGGCTCGTTAGAGCATATACTTGCACTCGCCGACACAGGTGTAGAGGGCGTTATCGTAGGAAAAGCACTTTATACAGAGAAGGTAAACTTAACAGAGGCAATAGAAAAGACTAAATAAATTTTCGCATTTCACTATTTTTCAAGGTTCGGAGTATCAGCATACGCCGTTATGCACCGCCAAGAAGGGCGGACGCTAAAAGCGGCTTTTGCAAAGCAAAAGTGCTGAACTCTTTCAAAACAGTAATCTTTTGCGGCAACGCAGTTGTCTGCGTTTTCTGCAAAAATTTCTTTAGTCTTAAGAGGAAATAAGGATGCAAAGGTTAACAGGACAAGTCAGAAAAGCCGTTGACGACTACAATATGATTTCTGACGGCGACAGAATTGCCGTAGGTATTTCGGGCGGAAAGGACTCGCTCGCACTTGCGGCGGCACTTGCTGATTTATCCCGCTATCATACGAAGAAATTCGAGGTCGTGGGGCTTACTCTTGATATGGGATACAAGGCGGACTATTCAAAAATCGAGGAATTCTGCAGGAAAATCGGCATTGAATACAAGGTCAAGTACACGCAGATAAAGGAAGTGGTATTTGACGAACGCAAGGAATCGAACCCGTGCTCGCTGTGTGCAAAGATGCGTCGTGGTGCCTTAAACGAATTCGCACTTGAAAACAACTGCAACAAGGTAGCACTCGGCCATCATATGGACGACGTGCTTGAAACCTTCTTTTTAAGTCTGCTCTACGAGGGCAGACTCCACACCTTTTCACCGGTGACACACCTTACAAGGACGGGAATTTATCAGATTCGTCCGCTTATATACATTCGTGAATACGAGATAAAAGCAATGGTGCGTGACTGCGATATTCCGGTAGTGAAGAGCCTGTGTCCGGTGGACGGCTTAACAAAGCGTGCGGATATGAAGGAGATAATCGACTCACTCGACAAGCAGTCGGGACATGGGCTAAGGAAGCGTTTGTTCCACGCAATAACAGGACTTGAGGACTGGAAAAGATGAGATGCAAAGCATCTCTCAGACCGTCGACAAATTGGTCAGACCACGCATAACAGTTTAAGAAAAATATAAAATTAAAAATTTATTTTCTTTTGCGAACGAAGGGCGTCCCATCGAGAAACGCCCGTCGTTATGCGTTTTTTACGAAAAGAAAGGCTAACGTACTAACTCAGCACATTTGGCTACGCCGAAGTCAGCCTTACGGCTGCCCGCCCTTCTTGGCGGTGCGTGTACGTCTACGCCTTCCTTTTCGCAAAATCTGCCCTAATTTCTCGCAGTCTGCCAGCTTGCAGACAGTTTGTCTACAAGCTGTGAGATGCAAAGCATCTCTTTTTTTCAAATGAAATACAGGAGAGGAAATATGAAACGACTTACAAGCTGCAATCTTTGCCCGCGTAAATGCGGTGTTGACCGTACCTCCGGCAAAACGGGCTTCTGCGGTGCAAAGGATACCGTAAAGGTAGCCCGGATTGCACTGCATCACTGGGAAGAGCCCTGTATCAGCGGCACGAAGGGCAGTGGTACGGTGTTTTTCTCACACTGCACTATGCAGTGTGTATTCTGTCAGAACTATGATATAAGCACCTGCCATAAGGGCAGAGAAATTAGTGTTGATGAGCTTGCGGAGGGCTTTATCTCGCTCCAGAATCAGGGCGCACATAATATCAATCTCGTAACTCCCACGCACTATGTGCCGCAGATTATAAATGCACTGGATATTGCACGTAAAAATGGGTTGACTATTCCGATAGTCTACAATACAAGCGGGTACGAAGCTGTCGAAACTCTGCGTTCACTTGAGGGATATATTGATATTTATATGCCGGATATGAAATATTTTGACGATAAATATGCAAGAAAATACTCGAAAGCTCCCGATTACTTCAAAATCGCTTCGGCAGCGATTGAGGAAATGTATCGCCAGACGGGCGAGGTGAAGCTTGACGGTGAGGGAATAATGCAAAAGGGACTGCTTGTGCGGCACCTGATGCTGCCGGGGCTTATGCTTGACAGCAAGCGGATTATGGATTATCTCAACACCACCTACGGCGATAAAATCTATATCAGCCTGATGTGTCAGTATACGCCGCTTCCGCACGTGAAAAAATACCCCGAATTAGACAGAAAAATTGATATGAAAAAATACAATGTTTTGGTTGACTATTGCAGTAGTCAAGGTATGGAAAATGTGTTTATTCAGGATGAGGAGTCCGCACAGGAAAGCTTTATCCCGCCATTTTGATTAAAAAATAAAACCTCAGATTGTTATCTGATAGTGAGCTCTGCTTGCTTACCCGTTATAACAATTTGAGGTTTTTTACTATTATATATTAGTGCGGAAACGTTGTCAATACAATTTTTTCAAAAAAACTCAAAAAAATGCTTGACAAATATAATAAATTGTGATATAATAATTCAGCTTGTGAAAAAATGCAAGCGATCCTTTCCCGGAACACGGATTCCGGGACAATATAAAGTCCACAAGGAGGTGCAAAAATGGCTGAAATACTTACACACAGCTATGAGACAATTTTTATCATTGACGCGACTCTCGAAGAGGAAAGCGTAAAGGCTTTGCAGGATAAGTTCACAAACCTTATCGCAAAGAACGGTACTGTTGAGTCAGTTGACGAGTGGGGCAAGAGAAGACTTGCTTACGAAATCAATGATAAGACAGAGGGCTACTATGTTCTCGTGAACTTCACAGCTGACGCTGAGTTCCCGAAGGAGCTTGACAGACGCTTCAAGATCACAGACGGTATCTTAAGAACTATCATCATCAGAAAAGATGCTGAATAATTCTTAAAAGAAAGCGTGATCAAAGATGAACAAAGTAATTTTAATGGGACGTCTTACAAGAGACGTCGAGCTTCGTCAGACACCGAATGGTATCAGTGTTGCACGTTTTTCAATTGCAGTAAACAGACGTTTTGCAAAGGAAGGACAGCAGCAGGCTGATTTTATTGAGTGCGTTGCATGGAGACAGCAGGCCGAGTTTATCGCAAGATATTTCGGCAAGGGACGTATGATTGCAGTGGTTGGTTCAATCCAGACAAGAAGCTGGGACGACCAGGAAGGAAAGAAGCGTTACGCAACTGAGGTTGTAGTTGACGAGGTTTACTTCACAGGCTCAAAAGCAGAATCAGGCGGCTCACAGGGCGGCTATAACAACGGTGGATACGGAAATAACGGATATCAGAACAATTCATATCAGAGTGCTCCCGCAGCTCCGGCTCCGGCTCCGATGCAGGATCCGTTTGCAGGCGGCTTCGATGATGGCGGCTTTATGGATATAGACGGTTCTGAGGATGATTTACCGTTCTGATGTAATGATAAAAATTGATAAGGAGGAAAACTTCAATGGCTGAGAGAAATGAAAGACCGATGAGAGCAAGAAGACCGAAGAAGAAGGTTTGTATGTTCTGTGTAGATAAGGTTGAACACATTGATTACAAGGATGCAGCAAAGCTCAGAAGATACGTAACTGAGAGAGGCAAGATCGTGCCGAGACGTATCAGCGGTAACTGTGCAAAGCACCAGAGACAGCTTACAACAGCTATCAAGCGTGCAAGAGTAATTGCTTTATTACCGTTCGTTGCTGAATAATTGAAAAGTTAAAGGCTCTGCAAAATGCAGAGCTTTTTTGTTTCATTCTTTTTTATGCAAGCACATCTGAAAGCTTTGCAAATTCTTCTATTGATAACGTTTCGCCACGTCTTTTCGGGTCTATTCCCACGCTTGCAAAACGCTCCTCAAGCTCCGCTTTGGGTATTGGGAATGCGTTTGAAATACAGTTCATCAACGTTTTACGTCTCTGCCCGAACGCCGCCTTGACGGTCTTGAAGAATATTTTCTCGTCCTTTACCTTGACCGACGGCTCATCAAGCACTTGCATTTTCAACACCGCACTGTCAACCTTGGGCGGCGGCACAAAAAGCCCTGCCGGCACGGTTGTCACGATTGACGGGTCGGTGTAATAGCGGCAAAGCAGGGTGATTGCTCCGTAGTCCTTTGTGCCCTCACGTGCACACATTCTCTGTGCAACCTCCTTCTGCACCATTACAACGATATTTTTAACAGGCAACTTTTCTTCTAAAAGCCGGGTGATAATCGGAGTGGTGATATAGTAGGGCAGATTTGCCGCAACGCTTATTGGTGCATCGCCGAACTCGTCCGCAATAAGCTGCTTAAGGTCGGTTTTCATTACGTCCGAATTGACGATTTTAACGTTATCGCACTCAGCAAGCGTATATTCAAGCACCTCGTTCAACCGCTCGTCAATTTCAACCGAAACCACCTTATCCGCGTGCTTTGATAATTCCTGAGTAAGCACGCCGAAGCCCGGTCCGATTTCCAATACACCGCCCTCAATCTCAGCGGCATCTGCGATTTCCTCAAGCACGGTCTGCGAGGTGAGGAAGTTTTGTCCTAAGCCTTTTTTAAATGTAAAGCCGAATTGCGAAGCAATCGAGCGTATTGTTTTTGGTGATGTTAAATCCATTTGTGTTCCTCCTGCAAATTAATGTTTATCACAGAGCGATAAACATTAATTTAATTCACAATTCATAATTCACAATTCACAATTGAATGTGATTTTTCATCCTTCGGATGAAAAATTATTTTAAATTATTGTTTATATATTAGGCTTCTCCTTGAGGAGAGGCTCCGCCGCAGGCGGTGGTGAGGTGTAGGATGCGAAGCATCCGTCGGATTTTCCACCTCATCCGGCACTTCGTGCCACCTTCCC
>JAZQHZ010000332.1:0-22932 GCA_045540855.1 Clostridia bacterium | reverse complement strand
TATGCGTTTTTTACGAAAAGAAACTCTAACGTACCCACGTACGCCTACGAGTTCCTTTTCGCAAAATCTGCCCTAATTTCTCGCAGTCTGCCAGCTTGTAGACAAGTTTGTCTACAAGCTGAGCAGCTCAAATGAGCTGCTCCTCAATTTTTTATTTAGCAATAATTTCCTTCCACTTCTCATATGCTGCATCCCATGCTTCGCTGTCCTGCGGAGTGTATTCAGCAATGTCAAAGCTGTTTCTTACTACCTTTCTTCCCTCGTTAATATCCTTAATTGCACCCATAGCCATAGCCTGTACTACGATATTACCGATTGATGTAGCCTCTACCGGTCCTGCGTTTACTACTCTCTTTGTAGCATTTGCTGTGAACTGACAAATCATCTTATCTTTGATGCCGCCGCCTACGATATTTACTACATTGTACTTGTTGCCTGTTACATCCTCCATACCTTCTACTGTCTGACGGTATTTGAATGCAAGTGACTCTGCGATACAACGGATAACCTCGCCCTTCGTCTGCGGAACCTTCTGTCCTGTTCTTTCACAGTATGCTCTTATTCGTCTGGGCATATTGCCCGGTGTCTGGAACTCGTGATAGTCCGGGTCAATGAGGCTTGCGAATGGCTCTGCTGCTTTTGCCTGCTGCTCAAGCTCATCGAAAGATAAAAGCTCGCCCTCTCTGTCCCACTGTCTTCTTGACTCCTGGATTAACCATAAGCCCATGATATTCTTTAAGAAACGGATTGTCTTATTTGCTCCGCCCTCGTTTGTGAAGTTATACTTTAATGCCTCGTCTGTAATCTGCGGCTTGTCAAGCTCTACGCCCATTAATGACCACGTACCTGAGCTTATGTAAATGAAGTCCTTCTTATCAACTACCGGCACTGATACTACTGCTGAACCTGTATCGTGTGATGCTACTGCTACAACAGGAATTTCAGCAATTCCTAATTCCTCTGCTAATTCCGGCTTGATTGTTCCTACGATTTCACCCGGGTGAATTACCTCTGTTAAAATATCTGTCGGAATATCAAACTTCTTTAACATATCGTATGACCACTCATACTTTTCACTGTTATAAATCTGTGTTGTTGATGCGTTTGTGTACTCTGTCTTCTTTACGCCTGTTAAGAAGAAATTGAAAAGATCCGGCATCATAAGTAATGTCTTTGCATTTTCAAGAGTAACATCGTTTGAAAGCTTTGCTGATAATAACTGATATAATGTGTTAAACCAGTTAAATGCAATACCTGTCTCCTTGAAGATATCTTCCTTTGATACAACCTTGAATGCCTCGTCATACATTCCTTCGGTTCTTGTATCACGGTAGTGATACGGATTTCCGAGAAGCTTATCATCCTTATCAAGCAAACCGTAGTCAACGCCCCAGGTGTCGATACCAATACAATCAATATCTCTGTCACCTGAATTTGCACACTTTAAAATTCCCTGCTTGATTTCAAAGAATAATCTTAACACATCCCAGTGAAGATTACCGTTGATATTAACAGGATCGTTTGAGAAACGATGCTTCTCCTCTAACGTCATCTTTTCGCCGTCAAAGGTTGCAAGCATAGCTCTGCCTGATGATGCACCGAAATCGAATGCTAAAAACTTGTAAGTCTTACCCATAGTAATAACCTCTTTTCCCTAAAATTATATTAATTTAATTATACCCCAAAACACAAAATTTGTCAATATATTATCCAATAATCTCTCTATTTCTCTCATATATTCCAAAAATATCCATATCACCGAATTTGTGTACCTTCTTTCCTTCTATGAGAAATTGGACACGGTTTATATTATCAAGCTCGGTCAATGAGTTGACAATTGAATAGATTGCGTATTTACCTTTTTCGCCGGCATTTTTTTCAATAAAATTCGAGTTCATATTAACAAAGCATATGTCTCCTTCTGTATCAACCGATAAAAGCTCAGTATCCTTACTCAACACTGCAACACTTCCCTTTTCCTCCGGACCCTTGATAAGTCCGCTTACGATGTAGTATTCAAGCGGTTGCTGGTCAGCCACCTTTACGCTTCTTACGGTTTTATGAAGCTTGTCTGAATCCTTTGTACGGAAATAGAGGGTAATATCATTCACCTCAATGGTATTCGGGTCTGTCGGCAGATTGATATCCTCCGAGCTGAGATATCCGAGCCCTCCTCCGTCAGAGGTCTGAATTGCACTTCCTTCCACAGTGACCTTTACCTCATAAACATTATCAATGCTGCATAGTGATTTGACCACCGAATATACTGCCTGCATATTCCGGGCTGAATCCTTATCCAGAAAGTCACGGCTGAAATCAACCACTATTTTCCCTCCTACATTATCAAGCCCCAATAGCTTTGTATTTCTGTTGATAAGTCTGTTAAGCTTTGAATTTTCAGGACCCTTCAAAAGCTGTATTATTACATTTCCCGGCAATCTGTTCGGGTCTGAATGCTTGATTTCTCTCACCTCGGATGCTATTGACGTACCTGCTTCATTCATAAAATAAAGCTCACATTCCGTTCTTAACATACCCATATCACGGCGTATTACGATTCCTGAAATAATAGCAATAATAACAATCGCTACCGTACTGATTCCGGCTAAAATCAACTGTCTTCTGCTCATCATAATACCACCTCCTCATTAACTCTGACAGGAAGCTCTACCGTAAATATACTTCCGTTGCCGCTTTCCGGAACACTTACCTTTATATTTCCACCGTGCATTGCAACAGCTTCACTGGCAATTGCAAGTCCAAGTCCCGTTCCTCCCGTATCTCTCGCTCTCGAATCATCAAGACGGTAAAAGCGTTCGAATATTTTTTCCCGCTCCTCCTCAGGTATTCCCGGTCCGTTATCCTCAAATGTAACTGTCAACTTTTCCATATCGCAATCCACACCGATATGCAGATATCCATCCTCTGATGAGTATTTTATCGCATTGTCTGCAATATTATAAAAGGCTTCGTATATCTTGTCATAGTCCAGCACGATAGTAGGATATGTTTCATACTTGAAATCAACATATATTCCTACATTCTTTTTCTGTGCCACAGGGTTGAGATTTCTCACTATCTTGGTTATCATAGGCTTGATATCAACCTGTTCACGCTTCACCTTTCCGTCATCAAGCCTTGAAAGAGTAAGCAGCTTTTCAACAAGTCTCGAAAGTCTGTCTACCTCGCTTGAAATATCGCCGATAAATTCCTTCTGCATTTCCGGGTCGTCCATTGTTTCACAGGTGTCACATATAAGCTTTATTCCTGTCATAGGTGTTTTTAATTCGTGTGATACGTCAGACACAAATTTGCGTCGCTTATCCTCAAGTAGCTCAAGCTCGCTTGCCATATAGTTCATGGTTTCGCCCATCTGTGCTATTTCATTCTGACCGTTTACTTTTACACGTGCAGAAAAATCTCCTTTTGAAATTTTCTGTGCTGTTTCGGTAAATTCTACCATTGGCGATGTTATAATGGAGCTTAGTCCAAGGCTTAACATTCCTATTATAATTACTATAAGCACTGAAAATACAATAAGGCTGGTACGTGTAGAGACAACTGTTGAATCAATGCTGTCAACCGAGCTTGCAAGATATACTCCGCCCACTATTTTTCCGTCCACCTCAACCGGAACTGCAATTGACATCATTTTATTTTCCGCTTCGCTGTCACTTATAAGTACTGCCTGCTCACCGTCAAGAGACTTTAAAAGTACATCTCTGATAAAAACCTTACCGCTCATTTGCGATTCACGGCTTGTATCATACAAAACCTTGTAGGTATCATCTACAACAATACCTCGTATTCTTGTTCCTGCAAGACAGTTATTTACCGGCTCTGCAAACTTTTCGGTTGTTATGGCTATATCCGTATCCCACACCTCGCTAACAGTCTGTGAGATCATATTTGCTTTTGCAAACACACTTGCTTTTTCAGCTGAATAAAGATTTCCGTTAAGTAAATTCACTGTATATATAGTAAGCATCAGCAATGCCGAAATAATGACCACCAGATATGTTGAAACCATTACAAATCGCATTGAGCCGGTTGCTTTCTTTATTTTATAAACAAATTCTTCTTTTTTCATTATGATACAATAATATCCTTTCCTTGTATACCATCATTATAGCACAAAAGCCTATTTTATGCAATAAAAAAACAGCGTAAAACGCTGTTTTTTATCAATCTTTTTTATAATAATATCCTACGCCCCATTTGGTTATGATATATTTCGGATCTGCCGGATTTTCTTCAATTTTTTCTCTGAGCCTTCTTATATGCACGTCAACCTTTCTTACCTCACGGTGATTTTCAAAGTTCCACGCTATGTCCAGAAGATTTTCACGGGTATACACCTTACCCGGATTTTTCAGGAACAGCTCAAGAAGCTCAAATTCCTTTCCTGTAAGCTCTACCTTTTCGCCTCTGACCTTTACAATTCTTAAATTGTAATCAAGAATAATATCACCCGAGATTATAATCTTCTGATTATCTCCCTTCGGTGCCGGATTAACACGTCTCAAAATAGCCTTTATTCTCGCTGTAACCTCACGTATATTAAACGGCTTAGTGATGTAATCATCTGCACCGTATTCAAGACCTAAAATCTTATCAATATCCTCACCCTTAGCAGTAAGCATAATTATCGGTACATTTGAAAATGTACGGATATTTCTGCATACTGTAAAGCCGTCAACCTTCGGTAGCATAAGGTCAAGCAAAATAATATCTATGCTTTTATCGTGAGCAAGCTTTATTGCTTCTTCGCCGTCATACGCTACTTCAACCTGATAGCCTTCCTGCTCAAGATTATACTTTATTCCTTTAACAATTACTTTTTCATCGTCTACAACTAAAATTTTCATTTTCATACCTCAATATATGGAATATATTCTATTTTATCCCTAATCCGACATAATGTCAAGAGAAATTTGCAAGATTTTTATTTATTTTTGTTCTTCCTTATTGCACAGAACTATTGATGTTAAAATGAGTAATATGCCTATTGCTGTGCTGATACTCATATTCTCTTTGAAAACAACAACGCCGATTATTGCCGCAACAACCGGCTCTACCGAAGCGAGAATGGAGGCTCTGCCGTTTTCCATATATTTCAAGCCCCACGTATACAGTGCATACGGTGCAACTGTCGTCACAATACCAAACACTAATGCAAATAACATCACTTCACAGCTTGCCGTAGTCACTGCAAATATATTCTCCGCTTGTGCAAGCGGTAGCGCTCCGATTGCCGCAAATAAAAATGTATACGCCGAAATAGTAAATGAGCTGTATCCTCTCTGAATTGCAAAACGGCTGAAAATTGAATACAGTGCATACCCTAACCCTGCACCAAGTCCAGTCAGAAGGCAGGATATGCTTAATTTTTCATCACTGCTTAATCCGCTGACACATACACATCCTACAAAGGCAAAAAGTACGGCCACAATTTTGTGAATAGTAAGCTTTTCTTTAAAAAGTACAAATGACATAACCATCACCATCGCCGGTGCTGTATATAAAAGAATTGCTGCAATTGATAAAGAGGCTGTGACCATAGTTCTGAAATAGCAATAGTTAAAAAACACTATACTGCCTATTCCCGTACCCATAAAACACCATATATCTTTTAACTTGATTTTCAGCCATTCACGTTTAAAAAAGAATAATATCGCAAACATCACAATTGATGTTACAATCGCCCTTAATGCTACTATATCCAGCGATGTAAGGTTTTCTGCATTAAGTCTTTTAACAAATATCCCCATACTTCCCCATAATATACCTGCTGCAATAACAGAAATACTTGACATCATCTTCTTTTTATCCATTATCTTCCACCTATTTTTCTGATTTTTAAGCACTGCCAATTATAGCACATATTTCTTATTTCGTCAATACATTATTTTATTGGTGCAGGATTGTCACGATAATGACTTTTTTATTTCATAAACGTGTATTTTTATGCAAAACAGCGAAATTAAAAAATAAATATTGCACTTTTCAAAAAAATATAGTATAATTGTAGAGATTAAATTTTTCGGAGGATATTTTAATGAGATATTCAGATATGACAAAAGAACAGCTCAAGGCTCTTCGCGACGAGGTTTCAAAGAAGTATGAAGAGTTAAAGGGTATGGGACTAAAGCTCGATATGTCAAGAGGTAAGCCGGGTGCTGACCAGCTCGACCTTTCAATGGGACTTTTAAATGTACTTTCAGAGAATGAGGCTATGAAGGGCATTGACGGAATGGATTTCCGCAACTATGGTATTTTAACGGGTATCAAGGAGTGCAAGGAGCTTCTTGCTCCGATGATAGACAGCCCGGTTGATAATATAATTGTATACGGTAACTCAAGCTTAAATATTATGTATGATACAGTTTCACGTTCATATACTCACGGTGTTATGGGTTCAACTCCGTGGTGCAAGCTTGATAAGGTAAAGTTTATCTGCCCTGTTCCGGGTTATGACAGACATTTTGCAATCACTGAATTCTTTGGTATTGATATGGTTACTGTTCCGTTAAATGCAGACGGTCCGGATATGGATAGGGTTGAGGAGCTTGTAAAGGATGAGGCTGTAAAGGGCATCTGGTGCGTACCGAAGTATGCTAACCCGACAGGCACTTCATATTCAGACGAGGTTGTTAAGCGTCTTGCCGCTTTAAAGCCTGCCGCAGAGGATTTCAGAATTTTCTGGGATAACGCATATTGCATACATCACCTCTTCGATGATGACCAGGATGTTGTTCTTGATATCTTAGCTGAATGTGAAAAGGCAGGAAATCCGGATATGTGCTATAAGTTTGCATCAACCTCAAAGGTTACATTACCGGGTGCAGGCGTGGCTTGTATGTCAGCTTCACGTGCAAATCTTGACTGGGTTGAAAAGCAGATGACTATTCAGACTATCGGTCACGACAAGATAAATATGCTTCGCCACGTTAAGTTCTTTACTGACTTCAACGGAATGGTTGAACATATGAAGAAGCACGCAGAAATTTTAAGACCGAAATTCGCTGCAGTTATCGATTCACTTGAAAATGAATTAGGCGGATTGGGAATCGCTTCTTGGGAAAATCCAAAGGGTGGATATTTCGTAAGCTTAAATGTTCTTGACGGCTGTGCAAAGAGAGTTGTAGCGCTTTGTAAGGAAGCAGGCGTTGTTATGACAGGTGCAGGTGCAACATATCCGTACGGAAATGATCCGCAGGATTCAAACATCAGAATTGCTCCTACACTTCCCACTCCGGCAGAGCTTGCAAAAGCTTGTGAAGTGCTTGTTACAAGTGTAAAGCTCGCCGCTTTAGAAAAGCTTAGTGCATAAATTTATATGGCTGTTGCATTTTGCAACAGCCGTTTTTTTATAAAAAAATCCACAAATCACAAACCATTTTCCGACAAAATTTCTTTAATTTCGGCAAAGGTTCAGCTAAGGTTTTAACTTTCTGTTGACTATTTTATTTCAAAGGATTATAATATATAATAGATGAGAATGTTTAAATCGCAGATTTTCTGCAGGAGGCAGATTTATGAGTAAAACAAGACTACATATGGGCATCGACGTCGGTTCAACTACCGTCAAAGTCGTTGTTATGGATAACTCAAGAAAAATTTTATACAGTGAATACAGAAGACATTTTTCAGATATAAAATCAACCGTAGCAGGGCTTTTTGAAGAGGTAAGAGAAATAGTCGGCAACGAACGCTTCAGTGTCGTTATAACAGGCTCCGGCGGGCTTTTACTGTCGAAAATGCTTGATCTCCCCTTCGTTCAAGAGGTTATTGCCAACAAGACTGCAATAATGGAGTTCTTACCCGATACAGACGTTGTTATTGAGCTTGGCGGCGAGGATGCCAAAATTCTTTATCTTTCAGGAGGTCTTGAGCAAAGAATGAACGGCACCTGTGCCGGCGGCACGGGCTCGTTTATCGACCAGATGTCTATACTTTTGAAAACAGATGCAGACGGGCTTAACAGACTTGCCGAAAAGCACAGCATCATCTACCCTATTGCCGCACGTTGCGGCGTATTTGCAAAGTCTGATGTTCAGCCTCTTTTAAATGAAGGCGCAGCAAAGGAAGACATTGCAGCTTCAATTTTGCAGGCAGTTGTAACTCAGACCATTTCAGGTCTTGCACAAGGACGTCCTATCAAGGGAAATATTGTATTTTTAGGTGGTCCTCTGCATTTCCTTCCACAATTAAGACGTCAGTTTGAGGAAACATTAAAGGAGAATGCAACTTCATTTTCAATCCCTGAAAATGCACAGCTTTTTGTCGCTTTAGGTGCGGCATTGATGTATGATGACACGACCGCTTCAATAGATGAAATAGCACAAAAGCTTGCCACTTCTTCAGGAGTTGATACTGAAATTACACGTATGCGTGCTTTATTCTTAAATGACGAAGAAAAGAATGAATTTGATATTCGTCACAGCAAGGATGTCGCAAAGCGTGGCGATATTACAAAAGCAACCGGACCGGTATTTTTAGGACTTGACGTAGGCTCAACTACCATCAAGGCAGTGCTCACAAACAGCGACGACGAAATTATTTATGAATTCTACGGCAAAAACGAGGGCTCACCTATAACACGTGGTATCGGTATTCTTCGTGAGCTTTATTCTCAGCTTCCTGATACTGCATACATCGCAAACGCCTGCACAACAGGCTACGGCGAGCTTTTATTAAAGATAGCATTCCGTATTAACGAAGGAGAAATTGAAACCATTGCCCACTACAAGGCGGCAAATCACTTCTCGCCCGGCGTTGATTTTATTATTGACATCGGCGGTCAGGATATGAAGTGTATGAAAATCAAGAACGGTGTTATTGATTCAATTATGCTCAATGAGGCTTGTTCTTCGGGCTGTGGCTCATTCATACAGACCTTTGCAGAAAGCCTGGGACTTGATACTATTTCTTTCGCAAAAGAAGCATTGATTGCTGAAACCCCGGTAGATTTAGGCACACGTTGTACCGTATTTATGAATTCACGAGTAAAGCAGGCTCAGAAAGAGGGTGCAACCGTAGGCGATATCAGTGCAGGACTTTCATACTCAGTTGTAAGAAATGCACTTTATAAGGTTATCAAGCTTCGTGATCCGGCTTTAATGGGCGAAAATATCGTTGTTCAGGGCGGTACATTCAATAATAATGCGATTTTACGTTGCTTTGAGCTTTTAACTGAAAAGAACGTTGTGCGGCCTGATATAGCAGGACTTATGGGTGCGTTTGGCTCAGCTTTAATCGCAAAGGAGCGTTGGAATGGTGAAAAGTGCGATATACTGCGTGCTGATGAGCTTGACAGCTTCACCTTCGAATCAACACTCACACGTTGCCAGAAGTGCAACAACCATTGCCAGCTCACAATCACAAGCTTTGGTGACGGCGGTACTTTCGTAAGTGGAAACCGTTGCGAGCGTGGAGCCGGCGTGGAAAAGAAAAATGACTATTTCCCGAATTTATATGATTATAAATACAGACGTGCATTCACATATCCCGTACTTAAGGAAAGTGATGCAAGGTACGGCATTTTAGGACTTCCGAGAGTTCTTAATATGTATGAAAACTATCCGCTGTGGGCAGCTTTCTTCACAGAGCTTGGCTTCGCCGTAAGGCTCAGCGGACGCTCTACACACGAAATATACGAAAAGGGCATTGAATCAATTCCTTCAGAAAGTGCGTGCTATCCGGCAAAGCTTGTGCACGGACACATTCAGGATTTGATTGACAAGGGAATCAAGCAGATTTTCTATCCCTGTATTCCCTATGAGCAGTTAGAATACAGTGCGGCAGGAAATCATTTCAACTGCCCGATGGTTACGTCTTATCCTGAAGTAATATACAATAATATGGACGCAGTCAGGGCCGAGGATATGAAATTTATGTATCCGTTTATCAACCTTGCTGACAAGCGTTCATTCAAACGCCAGATGATGAAGGCATTATCTTCTTACGGATTCACAAAGGCTGAAATTGATGCAGCAGCAGATAAGGGCTTTGAGGCATTACAGAGCTATAAGAGTGATGTGCGAAATAAGGGCGAAGAAACTCTCAGATGGCTTGAAGAAAACAACGAACGTGGCATTGTGCTTGCCGGCAGACCTTATCACATAGATCCGGAAATCAATCACGGTATTCCTGATATGATAAATTCGCTTGGATTTGCGGTTTTAACTGAGGATTCAATTGCTCATTTAGGTCAGCTTGAGCGTGATATCCGTGTAGTTGATCAGTGGGCATATCATACAAGATTATATGAATCATCTGCTGAGGTTATTAAAAACGAAAGACTTGAGCTTATACAGTTAAACAGCTTTGGTTGCGGACTTGACGCAGTTACAACCGATCAGGTTCAGGAGATTTTACAGTCGCACGAGAAGATTTATACAACCCTAAAGATAGACGAGGTTTCAAACCTTGGTACGGCAAGAATCAGAGTGCGTTCATTAAAGGCGGCAGTTAAGGAACGTGACGCCAATGACTTTATTCCGCATAAGGTGGATGATTATACTATAAACCGAGTGAAATTCACCGCAAAGGAAAAGAAAAAGCACACCGTCATTTTCCCGCAGATGTCCCCTACCCATTTCGGTATGTTTGAGGCAGTATTGCGCGCAAACGGATATAACGCACTTATCCTTGAAAAGGTTACACCCGAGGATGTTGAAGCCGGATTAAAGAGTGTTAATAACGATGCCTGTTATCCGTCAATTATGGTGACAGGTCAGCTTGTAAATGCCTTTGTCAGCGGTCGCTGCGATCCGGACAATACATCGGTAATGATTACACAGACCGGCGGCGGCTGCCGTGCTACGAATTACATAGCATTTTTAAGAAAGGCATTGCTTGAGGCAGGTTATCCGCAGGTTCCCGTAATTTCCTTAAATGTATCAGGACTTGAAGGTAATCCCGGCTTTAAGATTACGCCAAAGCTTGTTGACGGACTTTTAAAGGCTTGCACCTGGGGCGACTTACTTATGAGCTTGTCACAGAGAATCCGTCCGTATGAGGTAAATGCAGGCGAAACTAACCGTGTATATGATAAGTGGCTGAACAGGCTTTATAATGCAATTGTTAAAAACGACAGCAAAAATCTCAAGCTTAAAAAGACAATCAAGGAAATAATTGACGATTTCGATGCAATAGAAATTGATGAAACAATCAAAAAGCCGAGAGTCGGAGTTGTGGGCGAAATTCTTGTTAAATTCCATCCCGATGCAAACAACAACATTGTTGATGTAATTGAGAAGGAAGGCGGCGAGGCAGTTATGCCCGGTCTTGCAGATTTTATGCTATACTGCTTGTATAACAACAACTTCAAACACGAACAGCTCGGTATGAAGGCTTCAACCGCAAGACTTTGCAACCTTGCAATCTGGGGCATTGAAAGCTATCGTAAATATGCAAAGAAGCTTATGGAATCAAATCCGAAATTTGCATTCCGTGCACCGGGACACATTAAAGAAATAGCAGAAGGTGCAAAGGAAGTACTACAGTTAGGTCACTGCACCGGCGAGGGCTGGTTCCTGACAGGCGAAATGATTGAGCTTATAAAATCAGGAGTTCCGAATATCGCCTGTGTTCAGCCGTTTGCGTGTCTCCCTAACCACGTTACAGGCAAAGGTATGATTAAAGAACTGCGTAGACAGTATCCAGAGTCGAATATTGTAGCAGTTGACTATGACCCCGGTGCTTCTGAGGTTAATCAGCTTAACCGTATCAAGCTTATGATTGCGGTTGCATTTGAAAATATGAAGAAGAACGAAGAATTTGATTCAATTGTTCCCGAAGCTTTAAATTCAGATACTGTTACAACTAAATAAGCACACAAAAAACGAGTCAGCAAAAGCTGACACGTTTTCATGTTCAGTTTAATTTCCCTTTTTTTGAATTTGCAATCGGCTCCCACTCTGCATTAAATGCCATTACAGTGTAGCTGTCTGCTTCTTCAGGAATTGTAAATGTTGCTGATAATGAAGGTCTGCTCTTTGTTGATGAGCCTACACTTAACAATCTTCCTTCTTTATAGAATGCAACACATACTGTCTTTGAATTCCTGTCTGAAGTCTGTACTGCTTTTACCTCTACCGAAATTTCAGTTCCCGATACGGTTTCATCAATATAATACGGGGTATCCGGTAACGGTGTCGGCTCCGGAGTCGGCGGTGCTGTCGGCACAGGAGTCGGAAGTAATGATTCATCATATACAACGCTTAATATCTTATCTTCACCGTTAAGAACAGTATCTGTTATGATAGCTTCTTTATCATCCTCAGCCACAGTAACACTATATACACCTAACGGTAGGTCAAACACCACACGTCCTCTTGCATCCGTCTGCTTTGTTATGGTTCCTACTGTAACATCAGCTCCTATAAGCTCTGCGTTATCAATATCTACTACCTTTACAGTCAACTTTGACAAAGCATTTTCTTTTGAATAATACTTTGTATTATCAACCAATACATTATCATTCTCTGAACCAACAAAATCTATCTCTGTAACAGGAGCCGACAATCCACTTGTCGGTGCTGATACTGATACAAGGTCTCCGTTTTCATCAAATATAAACTGTGTATATACTCCATCTGCGTAAATCAATGTGTAGTGATACCACGCATCAGCTTTTAATCCCGGTGTTGCCATAAGACTTATCAATACATTATTTGAAAGAGTTAAAGACATTGTTGAGCCACTTTCAAAATACACATCTGTTTCAAATACATAGTCCTTTCCGGATTCATATGCCGCAGGTGCTTTATCAAGGAGCATATACGGATTTCTGCCACTCGCACCAAAGCGTCCGATTCTTACTCTTACACCCGCATCATCCTTTCCGCTATCCGGATAGAAGCCTGTTGTTCCGTCTCCGCCATCGCCTCTCGGATGCACTCCGTAAGTCACATCTCCTACCGTTGCAGTTACTTCTTCTGCTCCCTGTCTGATGGTAATTGAATCAGAATAGTTAAGGTCTGCATAAATATCCGAGCCTTCAATTATCGAAACAAGTTCAATTGTTCTACTTGCACTTACGCCACCACAAGATGCTTTTATTTCTGCTATTCCCGGAGTAATATCAGATGTCACATACAGAACTCCGCCTGAAACGACAGCCTTATCTCCTGACCAATCCACAAGTGCTCCATCTATTTTAACTCCGTTCTGGTCATATACCGCTGCACCAAATGCTACTGTTGTATTTGTTCCCGAAAGCGGAATGTATGCTGTGTCAGCACCACCTGTGATTTCTACGGTTGTAGCGACCTGCTCATATTCTGATGTATCATATACAGTAATTGCACATACTGCACTGAACTCACCTAAGGTAACTGTAATATTCGCTGTTCCCTTTGATATACCCTTTACAATGCCGTTTTCTACTGTTGCAACAGCTTCATTATCACTGCTCCATACAAAGTCATTTTCAGTAGCGTTTGAAGGAACTGTTGCCGCATTGAGCTCTATTGTACCACCTATTGCAACTGCAGCTTCACTCTTGCTGATTTCTACATTCGTTGCAGGAATGCGAATCAGCTCCATTGCAACTCTCTTTGTTACATCTGCATTATATGCCGCAATACTTACTTCCTTATCAACAAAGCCTTCTGCTTTTATCTGTGCATTATAAATACCAAACGGTAACAAGAACTGTGCATATCCGTCAACATCCGTCTTTTCCTTGAAGCTTCCGATTGTTACAGTTGCTTCTTCTATCGGATTTGCGTTTTCGTCCTTTACATTTACATATACATTCGCAAGAGCTGCTTCTGCTGTGTACATCTTGAGATTATCCATAGCAATGTATGAGCCTGAGCCCTTACCAAACTCGTTACTTGTTGTATATGCACCGTCCTGAAGGAAGTTCATTGTTGATACTGCTGTATCTGATGCTGCCGCACCAAGCTTTGTTACTGATACAATCTCACCTTCACTGTCAGTAAGTACTCTGTAATATGTTCCACCGTGGTAAATAAGTGCATATCCGTACCATGTGTCAAATTCAACACCCAGTCCGTCTAAAGTAACTCTGTCAACCACGTTTCCGGCTGAATCCTCAAGCGAGATATATCCAACTGCAGGATTCTTTGCATCAGGATTTCTTGATGCAACCTTCGGAATCATAAAATCAAAGCTTAAAACACTGTCACTTTCTGCGCTGAGCATCGGTGCATCCGCAAGTGTCATTCTTCCCTGTCTGCCGTTTGAGGCAAACTGACCGACTCCGCATCTTAAATACGTTTTATCACCCGCAGTTTCTGTTCCGAAACCGCTGGTGCCGTCACCGCCTCTGTTACGTCCGCCTACGGTGAAAGTAATTCTTCCCTTTGTAGCCGTCTGCGATGAAGTACCCTGATACATAGCAAAGCCTTCAAATTCACTTTCCTCAAATGTATAGTTTATAAGATAATCATAGTTTTCACGCTCAATTATCTCAAATGCAACTTCATTTTCAAGTGCATAAATATGAATTGCACTTCCTTCATAACAATAAACTGTAATTCCGTCAAAAGTATTTGCTTCTATATTTTCAACGTTCTCATAAGCATACAGCTCCTTAACAGCTGAGCCGTCAAGTGCACCCTCGGCAATACCTGTAATTTCCACATTGCCTATCATTTCCGGAATAATTGCCTTTGTTGCTGTTCCGTTATAGCCTGTAATATATCCCTTTGAATCGCATTCAAACGGTGTTGCCACATTAACAGTAAAGGTCTTTTCAAAGCCCATATATCCTACTGTAATCTTCTGTTCACCTGCAATCATCGAGTTATATCCTGTTACCGAATAGCCTGTAACATCATAATTTTCTCCGTCCTCGTAAGCTCCTGTGACAGCCATACCTGTAAGGTCAAGCTTTTCACCTATAACATACTCAGTCTTTTCCGGTGCAGTTACATCAATTCCGATAAGCTCTGCACGGTAAATTTCCTCACCAAGATAGAAACCAACGTGCGGCGGCTGGTTGTATGCACTCTGCTCTGCTGCGACACCGCTTCTGTATACCGGGTCGTGCATAAGCGTAGGAAGCTTATATGTAGTTAAATCTGTTGTTGTAAATACCCTGATTGCCTTATTATCACTCTTCGGATAACATAATTCCTCTCTCCAGTCACCGAAAATATCTGCCTGAAGTGCCGGATTTGCTTTTGTACCGTTTACCTGCACACAATCGGTAGCAGTGAATATCTTTGACATTCCCGAGCCGTTCCATGAGGTTACGCCTGTTCCGTCAAGAAGCTCATCATAAATATCGGCATCCCAGAAAATACGGAAGTTCATTGACATTCCAAGGCTTGCTGTTGTAAACTCACCGTTACCGTTTGCTATGTATGAGCTGGTTCTTGCTGAAGTAAGCTGATAGTATCCGCCTGCTCCGATATTTGCCATCATACCACGGCCTGTATCTGATGAGCCTGCCTGATGGAAAAGCTCTTCACCCGTATCCGCATCAATTACAGTCATACCATAATCAAGAGTTTTTCCGGTTGTACCGTCAACAAATCCGCCACCCTCGTGAACTGCAAAGAATTCAAGTCCGTCATTTGTCGGATCGTAATCTCCTACATGAAGCGCATCTCCGTGACCACGGAAGGTACACCACTTAACCTTAAGCTTGCTTGTGTCATCCGCTTCAAGACACAATGCACCGGAGAAAAGTTCATCCTTACCGTCATTATCAACGTCTGCCACACTCATATTATGGTTACCCTGACCGACATACACTGAATTACCGTCAATATATCCGTCTACACCGGTATAACCACTTACCTTTGAAGTATCGTAGGTATCAAAGCAATAGTCGCATTTAATCTTCTTATTCTCATCAAGTGTTGCACCAAAAACACCTGTTCTTGCACCTGTTGAGCCTGTGTAATAGCCTCTCCAATATACTGCATACGGCTTTTCACCATCGAGATATGCTACGTCTGCTACAAAACGGTCACATCTGTTTCCGTATGTATCACCCCATACACTTGCTGAAATTCTCGGGTTAGGATAATAAATCGTGTCAAGAGCCGCACCCGTTTCACCATCAAATGCTGTGAAATATTCGTCTCCTTCAAGAATATATCCACCATCGTTTATATATACCGCAGTGTTATCAGCATTTTTAATTGCCGCTGACGAGCTTGCTTCTGTTACATACTTACCTTTACCGTCAAGCGAGCCAGGTGCTGTTTTAGCAGTAACTTCAGCCTTTCCGTCAAGGTCAAGGTCATATACTATAAACTGTGTATAATGTGCACCTGAACGGATGTTTCTTCCTAAGTCAACACGCCACATTTTTGTACCGTCAAGCTCGTAGGCATCAAGGTATACATTACCTGTCACACCACTGTGCGAGTTATCTTTCGGGTTATTGTCCCACTTTACAACAAGCTCATACTGACCGTCACCATCAAGGTCACCCGTTGAAGCATCGCCAATCGTATATGAATATGATGTTTCTGAATCAAGCACAAAATCTGCCGGTACATCCATAGGAATATCAAAGTAGTTATTGCTCTGCACTCCTACTGCACCGCACTGTTCTCCGCCCTCAATCGCAACGCTGTAACTGTCTGTGCTTTTACCCGACTTATCAAGATAGTTCGTACTGTCATTAACAGTTGCAATTTTTTCGCCATTACGGTATACATCAAAATCCGGTGCAGCTTTGATTTTTTCAACCGTTCCTTCATCACCCAACAGTCTCCAGCCGAGATAGATACCGTTTCCGGTATTTATCGCAATAAGACCACGGTCGAGCTTTTCCATCTGACGCTCATACGTTTTGTCACCGTATGTGTAGCTTACGGTTGTTGTTGCCGCACTGTCCTGTGCAATTACTGCCGAAGGCAGCATGGCAGCACACAATGATGCCGTCAGAATCAGACTTGTAAATTTTTTCATAATTTCCTCTCCCACTTTTTATTTATGTATATTAAATTTTTTTACGGTTATTATAATCCTGAAAGGATGTGTTATATATGCAAAACAATAAAACCTCATCTTCAATGTCAAACGCTCAGTATTGTGAGTATGTCAAAAGCAAAACTCCCAATTCAAAGCTATTAAAAAATTGCATCAAAGCATTCGTTTCCGGCGGTTTGATTTGTATTCTCGGTCAGGCTTTACTTAATTTGTACCAATATCTCGGTCTTTCGCAGGAGGATTCTTCAACCCTTGTATCAATATCTCTGATATTTTTAAGTGCACTGCTTACCGGACTTGATATTTATCCAAAAATCGCAAAACACGCCGGTGCCGGTACGCTTGTACCAATAACAGGCTTTGCCAACTCAGTTGCAGCTCCTGCACTTGAAGCAAAGACAGAGGGCTATGTTTTAGGAGTAGGTGCAAAGGTATTTACCATTGCAGGTCCTGTTATTTTATATGGTGTAATCGCATCTATGATTGCCGGAATAATTTATCTTTTTATATAAATTTTCCGAGAATTTCTCTTGCAAATTCTTCAGGCGTCTTGCCGTTTGTAACTTCTATTTTTATATCACAATCCGCATAAAACGGCAGCCTGTCCTCAAATCTCTTTTTTACCGCTTCTATATCCTGCCCTTTAAGAAGCGGTCTTGTTGCTGCGGCTTTATTCAGGCGTTCTTCTATAACACTAAAATCCGGTGCAAGATTTACTATTTTACCGTTTTTCCTCAGTGCTTTTATATTCTCTTTATTAAGTACAACTCCGCCGCCTGTGGCTATTACCATATTATCCATTTGTGCCGCTTCACACACGCATTTGTGTTCCAGCTCCCGGAAATATTCCTCGCCATACTGTGCAAAAATATCATTTATGCTCATCTTTGCCGCTTCTACTATCATATCATCAGTGTCAATTAAGGTATAGTCAGAGATTTTTGCAATAGCCTTTGATATTTCTGTCTTTCCCGTTGCCATAAATCCTGTCAAAACTATATTCATCTGTTGAACACCTCTTTTTTCACAAGCTCTGCCATATCAGTCGGCAGCTTTATATCCGTAAACAGCTCATAGGCAAGCAGTCCCTGATATATAAGCATTCCCAAACCGTTTACAATCCTTGCACCTTTTTCTTCCGCAAGCTTTAAAAAGCGGGTTTTGTCAGGATTATATATCATATCCACTGCTGCTGTGTTTTCATTTATGAAATCAAGATTATCTATCTCGTCTATTGCATCCGTCGGAAGTGCATCAAGCTGCGGTGCCATTCCTGCTGAGGTTGTATTTATTACTATATCAAAATCAAGCTCATTAAACTCTGTCGTAATTTTAAATCCGGTCTGCTTCTCAATCGCCGCCGCAAGCTCTTGTGCCTTTGATTTTGTGCGGTTTACTATCGTGATATTGCCCGGCTTCTCCTGTGTGAGTCTTGTTACGGTAGGCTTTACAACTCCGCCTGCACCAATTACGAGTATCTTTTTATTCTTAATCTCAATCCCCGCACTTTCAAGTGCCATACAGAATCCGTCTGCATCAGTATTATATCCAAAAAGCTTACCCTCACGGTTTACAACTGTATTGACGGAGCCGAGTAGCTTTGCCTGTTCTGAAACCTCATCAAGATATTCCATAACCGCTTTTTTATGCGGTGCAGTTACATTTATACCCTTTATTCCCAATGCCCGTACACCATCAATTGCCGCTTTCAGATTTTCTCCTTCAACAGCCCAGGCAGAGTATACATAATTCATTTCAAGCTTATCAGAAATGAAATTATGCATTTTCGGCGAAAAGCTATGCTCCACCGGCATTCCTATAATTCCAAGCTGTTTTGTATGTCCGTCAATCTTCATTTTCCCAAAACCTTCCCATCATAATTAATAATTATACCATATATAGAATATAAAGTCAAATAAAAATGAAATCTAATTTGTTAAAAAAACAGTACTTTTCCAACAACATTTCGTTATTTTCCAAAATAAATGCAGGTTTTTATATGATAAAACCCGCATTTACTCCTGTTTAATAATAACCGCCGCAATCGCTTTTGCTATTTTTTCTCCTGCGGATTTTGCCTGCGAAAGTGTGTTGCCGTTAGCACCTATTTCAAGAATCAGGCTTCCTGTCGTGAGATGCATATTAAAGCGTTCCCTTCTGAGGTTCAGGGGACGCATCATTCCCGGATACATAATCTGTGCAGCATTCTGAATTTTCGATGCAAGCTTGAAATTTTCATACCACTTCGGATGTGTAAGTCCCATCGCATCTGTGCCGCACACTATCATTACCTTTGCTGTGCTTTCTTCGTTTATATCACACTCCACCTTAAGCTTTGAGCCGTCCTGATAAATAAATGCATCCCTATGCACATCAAGAACTATTTTAATTGACGGATACTCGCTGAGATTTTTTTCAATCGTTGCCATTTCTCTTGTATATGCTCCCTGATAGCTCGGATAATCATGTACCGTTGTATCGTGTATACATTTAATTCCGTTCTCCTCCAATACATTTTTTATAACCCTGCCTATTTCAATCATATTTTTACTTTCATCCGTTGTTCTGTCCGAAGCTCCCACAAGGTTATCACCGTCATAGCATTCTGTGGTGTGCGTATGCACAATAAGCACCTGTGGTCCGTTTTCATCAGGATTAATATATAAAGGCTCACCACACGCAATATCAGGGCTTACATTATATCCTGTTGCATTGTTTATTGATATCCCCGTAGAATTGCAAATTTGCGAAAATGTCGGTAAAATATCCTTTTCTATTATCGGCTCCGGCGTAACATCAACCGTCTCGACTACTTCCTGCTCAGTTTCCTCAAATATTGCAGAGCTGTTTTTTATGATACTGCTTCCGTCCTCTGTATCAAAGCCCATTATTTTGTTTATAAATTCTTTAATATTAACCTTGCTATTACGTCCGTCAGGCAAAGCCTCGTCCAAAAGCTCCGTATATTTCTCACTCGAATCATTGAACACTGCAATTGCTTTGTTTTTTTGTATGTATTGATATGTAAGGATAAATGCACCTGTTAACATTACCATCATACATACTGCTGCTATGAATTTCTTTCTGGTTACTATCATTTTTAACCGCCTTTTACCTATAACTTGTACTATATTCATAACAATCCTATGTTTTTTCGTGCAAAAATATGTCAAATATTTTTCAAAAATTTAGCTTGCATTTTTTCTCTGATTGTGCTATACTATAAAGGATTACGGATATTCCTCTGCCTCGGTCGGCACGAATGTCTAAGAAATAAGGAGGAATTAATGATGAACGCAGTAGAAATCATTAACGCTATTACAAAAGACCAGATCAGAACAGACCTTCCGGAATTAGAGGTTGGTTCAACAGTTAAGGTTTACCAGAAGATTGTCGAGGGTTCAAGAACAAGAACTCAGATGTTCGAGGGTACAATCATTAAGGTTCAGGGCGGCGGTATCGCTAAGACTTTCACAGTAAGAAGACTTTCATACGGTGTAGGCGTAGAGAAGACATGGCCGGTTAACTCACCGAACCTTGAGAAGATCGAACTCGTAAGACGTGGTAAGGTACGTCGTGCAAGACTTTTCTATCTCCGTGACAGAGTAGGTAAGGCTGCAAAGGTTAAGGAAAGAATCTAAGTTTCTTTGACTTAATGATGAAGGGGCTTGAAAAAGCCCCTTTTTTAAATCAAAAATAAGGCATAGCATATATTGAAAGGAAGTGTCTCAATGTCAGAATTCAATAACGAAAATGAAATCAACAACGAGATTTCAGATGAAACATTAACTAATGAGAACGAAAATACAGCTTCCACAAGCATAGTAAAAAGCATACTCAGAGAAATCTGGGAATGGGTATATACACTTGTTGTAATATTTGTAATTGTTTTTGCTGTAAAAGCATTGGTATTTGAGGTTGTTAAGGTAGACGGTTCAAGTATGTACCCTACCCTTATCCACAATGACAGACTTATCGTAACAAAGCTTGGCTACAAGCCGAAGCAGGGCGATATAGTAATTCTTGACAGCCATTACAAGGCAAGAGAAAAGTATTTTGATACACTCGCCGAGGAGCAGGACAAGGAAGAGCTTTCAGCTTTTGATAAATTCATAGAAGGCTTTGATTTACCGGAGGATGTAGAAAAAAGATATTACGTAAAAAGAGTAATTGCCCTTCCGGGACAGACAATTGACATCCACGATGGTAAGGTATATATCGACGGCGAAGTACTTGATGAAGAGTATTACGACGGAGTTACATCTGCACTCGATTCACGAATGGCTTTCCCGCAGACAGTTGAGGAAGGAAATATATTTGTAATGGGTGACAACCGCCCCAGCTCACTTGACAGCCGTTCAACTTCACTCGGACAGGTTCCCTATGAAGCTGTTTTAGGCAAGTCACAGGTCAGAGTATGGCCGCTGAATTCTATCGGTATCACAAAATAAATCACAAAGCAGGGACTGTCTCAAATGACATTCCCTCTTTATTTAAGCGAGGAATATAATGGAAAATATAATACACTGGTATCCGGGACATATGGCAAAAACACGCCGTATGATTATGGATAACCTTAAAATGATTGATGTTGTAGTTGAAATAATAGATGCACGTATTCCCTTTTCGGGACGAAACAGCGATTTCGACGGTATATTAAAAGGCAAGCCACGTCTGCTTGTATTAAACAAGGCCGACCTTGCAGACCCGGATATGACAAATGCGTGGATAAACGCATATGCAAAGCAGGGCGTTAAGGTGATGCCCGTAAGCTGTACTACGGGTGCAGGAATTAATAAGGTGTTTAACGAAGCAAAGAAGCTTATTCAGGATAAAATTGACCGAGACGCTGAAAAAGGTCGCACACGTACACTGAAATTAATGATGGCAGGGATTCCGAATGTAGGAAAATCAAGCCTTATAAACCGACTTGTAGGTAAGGCAAGCACAAAAACAGGCGACCGTGCAGGCGTTACGAGAGGCAAGCAGTGGGTGCGTGTAAGAGGCGACGTTGAGCTTCTTGATATCCCCGGTATGCTTCCGCAGAAGATGGAGGATCAGGAAAGAGCGAAAATGCTTGTATACACAGGTGCCGTGAAGGACGAGATTATGAATACAGAGCTTCTCGCCTACGATTTCTGTGCACACTTGCGTGATATGTATCCGGAGCTTTTATGTGCAAGATATAAGCTTGATTCAATTGACGGCTTAGAGGGCTATGAAATCCTTGAAATGATAGGTAAAAAACGAGGATTTATTATTTCTAAGGGTGAAATTGATATGGAGAGAGCGGCAAATATTTTATTTGATGAGTTCAGAGGAGCTAAAATAGGTCGTATTACACTGGAAAAGCCTGAATAAAAGAAAAAGCGGAACGTAAGTTCCGCTTCAACTTCAATTAGTCAACAATGAACTGCTTGAGCTCATCTACAAACTTATCACAATCATCACCGTGGATTTCTGCCTTGATCGGCTGTGATAAATCTAAGCTGAAGATACCCATGATTGACTTTGCGTCAACAACATATCTTCCTGATGTTAAGTCAACATCGAAATCATATTTACTAACAATGTTTACAAAATTCTTAACATCGTTGATTGAGCTTAATGATAAAGTTAAAGTTTTCATTTTATAATCCTCCCAACTTTTTGCGTAAATTTACGCTTGAATTTTGGTGTGTATTTTTTATGTAATCATTGATTACACCGTTATAATACCCCTTTTTACCGATTAAGTCAAGCGAAAAAAATATTTTTGGATGAATGAACCAAGAAAAAAATCGGATTTGGAATAAAATAGGCAAAGCTCAACAAACAAAACACTTTTTTGAAAGGAGTTTTTAATATGAAAACCGCAGCATTCTGTACTTTGGGATGTAAGGTAAATCAATACGAGACCGAAGCTATGGAAGAGTTATTCTCTTCAGCCGGTTACTGTATTGTTCCCTATTCCCAAAAGGCTGATGTATATATAGTAAACACCTGCTCGGTGACAAGTATGGG
>JAZQHZ010000331.1:0-7015 GCA_045540855.1 Clostridia bacterium | reverse complement strand
GCATAACGACGGGTGTTCCTCGATAGGACACCCGTCGTTCGCAAAAAAAATAATTTTTAAATTTTATATTTTTCTTGAAGTGTTATGCGTGGTCTGACCAATTTGTCGACGGTCTGAAACTGTTGCATAAGCAACAGCTTTTTAGTATATATACGGCTTTGTAACCGGTTTTGCTTCACTTCCGAGACTCTTCAGCAGCTTAAGTCCTGCTTCCTTTGCTTCTATTACACTCCGCTTTACTGCCGAGCTTGTTCCCGTAAATACCACGATAACCTCATTCGAATGACTTGTTCCGTCTGACGGACGCAGTGTTTTAATCAGCTTCACATCTGCCGCCTTCATTGCAATATCGGCTATAACCATACCAATCGGTGCCGGCGATGCACACATAAATCCGAACGCTTCACCCTCCGGTATGTCAAAGAACGAGCTTATTGCTTCACCGCTTCTTGCACTGAACTGACATTCAAGATGCCCCGCTTCGCTTATCCATATTTCGCCGCAGTTTTCGTCTATAAATTTTACCGCAAGCTCCGTTGCACGGCGAACGTCTGCCACATTTTCACTGCCTAAGATAATAAAGCTTCCGTGACCGCCCCAACCCTTGGTATCTCTGGGAATTTCAATTGATACAAGCTGTGCGGAGGTTGCCTTTATTGCATCATCTGCCGCTTTAACCTGTGCCGCCGCACCCGTTCTTGAGCCAACAAGACCTATTGCGTGGAACTTTTCAGGGATATTCATTTGTCGTCTGAGCTCGTCATCAACATTTGCTATAACAAGCCCGATTGTATCGCACGGTGCAGTGCCTACAAACTGCTCCATACCGGGATTATATGAGTTATCCATAGTTGTTTCCTTATACTTTAATTAATCGTAATTATTATACATTATTTTCCTTTGCTTGTCAAGTCCCGACGGATATTTACCATACGTGTGATTTTCCTCGGCAAAATTCTCGGTGCAACCTTAGAAGCGGCATTTATCAGCTTAAACAATATGCCGTGGAACACCACTACTCTGCTCTTCATCATTGCATTGTAGCAGTGCTTTGCCACAGTCTCCGCCTTTGCCGGCTTCAGATATGTAAACATCTTTGAATTTTCAAGATTTGCCGCCTTTTCAAAGCCCGTTTCAACAGGTCCCGGGCAAAGTGCAGTTACAGTTATGCCGTAAGCCCTGACCTCTTCTGCAAGTGCCTGCGAAAATGACAACACACAGCTTTTGCTTGCGTAATATACCGACATATACGGTCCCGGGCATACTGCCGCAATTGATGCAATATTTAATATTTTTCCTCTACCGCTTTTCTTCATATCGTTACCGTAAAAATAGCAAAGCTCCATCAGCGTTGTCACGTTTAACTGCATCATTTCACGCTGACGCTCAATATCCGAATCAAGAAATGCCGCACAATCGCCAAAGCCGGCGTTATTCACAAGAATATCCACCTCAAGCCCGGAGGTTGCATTATAAAGCTCTTGTGCCATACCCTGCTTTGAAAGGTCAATGCTTACCGCTCTGACCTTTACGCCGTATTTATTCTCTATATCTTCTTTTATTTTATTAAGCTTGTCCTCACTTCGTGCCGCAAGGATAAGATTATGTCCCTTTTGTGCCATAAGATATGCAAGCTCTTTGCCTATTCCGCCGCTTGCTCCCGTAATGAGTGAATATGTCATTATTCTTCCTCCGATTATATGATATTTTCTTAACCTCTATTATATCAAGCAGCATTTTAATTGTCAATATTTTTTAGCTCTCTTCCTACTTATCTTTATATAAAAACAGTTGACTTTTTTTGCGGATAATGATATAATATAATCAAATACAAACAGGCTTGCAGTGTAGAGTGTGAGTTATTTCAATAACTCTGCACTCTGCATTTTGTTATTTTTTACACTGCAATATACAAATGATTTATTGAGGAAGTGAGATATTTGGGTTTATTGGAAAACATAAATTCTCCACAGGATTTAAAAAAGCTAAGCTTATCGGAGCTTGAGGCATTATGCGCTGAGCTTCGTAGCTTTTTAATTGAAAATGTAGCTAAAACAGGCGGTCACCTTGCATCAAACCTCGGAGTTGTTGAGCTTACGGTTGCTATGCTCAAGGTTTTTGACCTGCCAAAGGATAAAATTGTTTTTGACGTAGGGCATCAGGCATACGTCCATAAGCTGCTTACCGGCAGACGTGATTCCTTCCATACACTGCGTCAGTTTGACGGAATTTCGGGATTCCCGAAACGCAGTGAATCGCAGTATGACACATTTGATACCGGACACAGTTCAACCTCTATCTCTGCCGCACTCGGAATGGCACGTGCAAATGCACTTGATGGCATACAAAGCAAGGTAATTGCTTTATTCGGCGATGGTGCTTTAACCGGCGGAATGATGTATGAGGCTATGAACGATGCAGGACACTCACGTGTGCCTCTTATTCTGGTGCTTAATGATAATGCAATGTCGATTTCAAAGAACGTCGGTGCAATACCGAGACATCTCAGAAATCTGCGTATGCATCCGCTTTATTCGCGTTCAAAGGACATCGTGGAAACTACGCTTAACAAAATCCCGGCAATCGGCAAGCCGTTAATCAGATTTATCCGTTTTATCAAGAGTACTATCCGTAGTATGGTTTTGAAAAACAATCTGTTTGACGCTATGGGAATAAAATATTTCGGACCTATCAGCGGTCACGACCTTGAGGCACTTATTTCTGCATTTGAGCTTGCCAAAACTGAAAACAAGCCGGTGCTTCTTCACGTTCAGACTAAAAAGGGCAAGGGCTACGCACCTGCTGAGACAAATCCGAGCAAGTTCCACGGAATAGGAAAGTTTGACCCTGTTACGGGCGAATGCGGTGAAGGCGGAGACAATTACAGTGCCGTTTTCGGACGTACACTTGTTAAAATAGCGGCTTCAAATAAAAAAGTGGTCGCAATAACAGGTGCTATGCCCAACGGAACAGGACTTGATGAATTTGCCAAAAAATACAAGACACGTTTCTTTGACGTGGGTATCGCAGAGCAGCACGGAGTAACTCTTGCGGCAGGTCTTGCGGCAGGTGGATATATACCTGTTATCCCGCTCTATTCAACATTCTTACAAAGAGCATATGACCAGGCTTTACACGATGTGTGTCTGCAAAATCTTCACGTGGTATTCCCTATCGACCGTGCAGGTGTAGTAGGTGCTGACGGCGAGACACATCAGGGCTTATACGATATTTCATACCTTTCGCATATGCCTAATATGGCTATTCTCTCACCCTCGGATTTCAAAGAGCTTGAAGAAATGCTTGACTATGCAATAAACGTGCATACAGGCCCGATTGCTGTACGCTATCCGCGTGGCGGTGACGAGGCTATGTATCCGCATACTGCCTTTGAATACGGAAAAGCCGCAAAGGTCAGCGACGGCAAGGACTTATCCATTATCTGTACGGGACGTATGATAATAAGAGCACTTGAGGTTGCAAGGATATTAAAATCAGACGGCACAACCTGCGATATTGTTGCATTACCCACAATAAAGCCTATGGATTGCGGTGCGGTTATTGCATCGGCAATGAAGTGCGGCAAGGTTATCACAATTGAGGACGGCGTTAAAAACGGCGGACTCGGCAGTGCAGTGGCAAGTCTGCTTCTTGAAAAGGATATTAATGTTAAATTCAGAATTTATGCTTTCCCGGATACTCCGGTTGTACACGGAAGTGTGAGAGAGCTTGACAAAAAATACGGTTTAGACGCTTCAACAATTGCTTCGGAGGTTTACAAATGGCTAAAATAAGACTTGACGTTTATATGGTAAACAAGGGGCTTGCACCCAGTCGCGAAAAGGCTAAGGCTATAATTATGGCAGGACAGGTCTATATTGATAATCAGAAATGCGACAAAGCCGGACAAATGCTTGATGAGGATGCAAAGGGTGTTGAGGTAAGAGGCGAAACCCTCAAATATGTCAGTCGAGGCGGACTGAAGCTTGAAAAAGCAATGTCACTCTTCCCTATCACACTTACCGATAAGGTGGCAATGGATATCGGTGCTTCAACCGGCGGATTTACCGACTGTATGCTTCAGAACGGTGCTAAAAAGGTATTTGCGGTTGATGTGGGATACGGTCAGTTTGCCTGGAAGCTTCGTCAGGATGAGAGAGTTGTTAATATGGAACGCACTAACATCCGATACGTTACACGCGAACAAATCGGAACAGGACTTGATTTTGCTTCGATTGACGTTTCGTTTATTTCACTCAGACTCGTGCTTCCCGTTGCATATGAATTACTCAATGACGGCGGCGAAATTGTGGCATTAATCAAGCCACAGTTTGAGGCAGGTCGTGAGCAGGTAGGTAAAAAGGGCGTTGTCCGTGATATAAAGGTACATTATGAGGTTGTTAAAAACACCTTAAATACCGCACAGGAGCTTGGCTTTGGCATTGCTGGGCTTACCTTCTCGCCTATCAAGGGACCTGAGGGGAATATAGAATACCTTGTATACCTGAAAAAGGGCATAAACGAAAATGCAGTAACAGAGGATGAAATCAAGGCTGTGGTAGACAGCTCACACGAAACATTGTAAAGGAGGATATCAGGATGCTTTCTGATGAAATTGTAATCAACGGCAAACGTGCTATGGCTCGTTCATATGCTAAAATCAATCTGACACTTGATGTGCTTGGCAGACGTGATAACGGTTATCACGATGTTGAGATGATTATGCAGACCGTTTCTTTATATGACCTGGTTATTGTAGATAAGCATACAGGAAATATTTCCGTAAAAACAAATCTGCACTATCTTCCTAATAACGATAAAAATATAGCCTACAAGGCGGCAGTTGCTTTCTTTGATTATACAAAAACCGAGGGCTCTGCAAAAATTATGATACACAAAAATATCCCGGTTGCCGCAGGGCTTGCCGGCGGAAGCGGCAATGCCGCAGCAGTTTTGTGTGCTCTTGATAAGCTATACAACACAAATCTGTCCGTTAAGGAGCTTTGCGACATCGGTGCTACACTCGGTGCGGATGTTCCCTATTGTATAATGGGCGGTACAATGCTTGCTTCAGGAATCGGAGAAATTCTTACTCCGATAAGAAAGCTTAAAAAGACCTGTATTCTTATGGTTAAGCCGCCGATAAGCATTTCTACTGCTTCAATTTATGAGGCAATTGATTCTGCTCCGATACAAAATCATCCAGATACCAGAGCTATGATAAGAGCAATTGAAAACGATGACATTAATGCAGTCGCAAAAAATCTTTGCAACGTTATGGAAATCGTCACAGAACGCGATTGCCCGGTTATCGGCGGAATAAAAAAGAAGATGATTATGAACGGCGCATTGGGCTCGCTTATGAGCGGCTCAGGTCCGACCGTGTTCGGCATATTTGACGATTATAACACAGCAAAGAAGTCGCATGACAGCTTTGCGCTTCAATACAAGGATACCTTCCTTGTGGAAACTATTTAAGGCGGTGAAATCGTGGTGGAAAACAAAGTAAATCCGACAGATGAAATGGAAAACATTGCAGATTACTACGCAGATACAGAAAATGAAGCAACAGAAGATGATACACCGAAAAGAGTAATTATTTCAGACCCGGATATGTATGCCAACGAAGGATATACAATGTATATCCCGAAACGCAGATATAACGGTAACCTCATTGCAGATATCGGCTTTATTGCGGCTGTTATGGTCGTTTCAATTGCAGTTTTACTGCTTTCTCATTATTTAGGCACTCTCGGCGTCAAGGACCCGGTGCTTGTTGAAGCAGAATATCTGCGTCTTCTTGACAGTAGCTCGAAATATAACGATACTGTTGATAATATCAGTGCAATTAATGAGGAAATTGAGGAGCTTACACGTGAACGTGACCTCAAGCAATCGGAATACGATGCACTTATAAGCTACCGTAACGGAATTGGTACTGTTGAGGATTATATCGCTCAGCTGCAGGCACAGCTTGATACTCTTAATGCGGAGAATCAGAAAAAGCAGGCTGAAATAGATGCACTTACAAGCGGAATTTCCGATAAGGTTTCAACTATTATGAATCTTTCTCCGGGAATATATACCGTCGGCGAAAGCATTGCCGCAGGTAAATATACTGTTACCGGAAGCGGAAGCATACTTGTTTCTTCATCAAACGGTGCCGTAAAGCTCAACACAATCCTTACGGCGGACGGTGTTACTGTAATACTTAATGATTCAGACAGAATTCAGCTGGACACAAGAGCTAAGTTCTCGCCCGCTGCCTGAAAGGAGGATATGTGATGAATAATACAAATTACGAACAGGAAATCCTCAAGGAAATGGAGCAGCAGGAAAAATCATCTGCACCGCTTACTTTTGTTCAGAGAGCAATAGGCTTTTATCTTTCGCATAAGTGGCATTCGATTTTTGTTGCGGTTATGATACTCGTTACGGCTATTGCCTGCGTTCCTATGAATAATTTAGGTGATAAAACCGGTATAAATTCACTTGCAAAAAAGCAGTTATGGGAGGATATTGAGGCAAAAACCAATGAGTATAAGCAGCTTGAAAAAGAAAAGGAGCAGCTAAATACCACAATATATAATCTCACTCAGGCAGCATCCGAGAACGGAAGCATAAATGCTCAGATGAAGGAGCACGAGGAGGATATTGAAGGGCTTAACACTGCAATTGAGCAGGCACGTGCAATTTCCGAGTCGCTTGACAAGCAGCTTGAACAAAAAAAGAAAGCTGATTCGCAGATGACATCAATCACAAGCATCACTCCGGGTGCTTCAAGAACGCTCAAAGCCGGAGATTACCGATGCCCGGGTGCGATAAAGGCAGGAACCTACAAAATCAGCGGCAGTGAAGGTAATATAGTTTTATATGACATTTCAAACTCAATAAGGGTAAGCAAAAAGCTTGAAACACTTGACGGTAACGAGTTTACGCTTACAATCGCAGAGGGCGAAAAGCTTAAGGTTGATAAGACAGTTAAAATTACTTCTATGAATTAAAAAAATCGCTC
>JAZQHZ010000330.1:0-5801 GCA_045540855.1 Clostridia bacterium | reverse complement strand
AGCAATCTGCAAAAATTTCTTGCAGACTTATGAGGTATTAGTTGGGATATGATTATAAGAAATAAGGAATTTATAAACGATACCTATATTATGGGTATTTTAAATGTTACACCGGACTCCTTTTCGGACGGCGGAAGGTGGAACGATGTTGACAAAGCCCTGTATCATACCGAGAAAATGATAGAAGAGGGTGCCGCAATTATTGATATTGGCGGAGAGTCTACACGTCCGGGATATACGGTGATTTCCGATGATGAGGAAATCGAGAGAACTGCTCCCGTAATCGAAGCGATAAGGGCAAGATTTGGTGTCCCTATATCAATCGACACATACAAAAGCAAGGTTGCAAGGGCGGCACTTGAAGCCGGAGCGGATATGATAAATGATATATGGGGATTCAAAAGGGACACGAAAATGGCAGGCCTATGCAGAGAATACAATGCCTCGTGTTGTCTGATGCATAACCGCGAAAATGCGGATTATGCAGATTTTTATAATGATGTACTTGCTGATTTAAAGGAAAGCATAGATATTGCGAAAAATGAGGGGATTGATGAGGATAAAATCTGCATTGATCCGGGAGTAGGCTTTGCAAAAAGCTTAGAGCAAAATCTTATGATAACACAGAATGTTGACGTGCTTCATAAGCTTGGCTATCCGATTCTGTTAGGTACCTCAAGAAAGTCAATGATAGGGCTGACGCTTGATACATCGAAGGACGAAAGGGTAGAGGGTACACTTGTTACAAGTGTTTTGGCGGTGCAGAAGAAATGCCTTTTTGTGAGAGTGCATGACGTAAAGGAAAATGCAAGAGCTATAAAAATGGCGAAAGCATTACTGGAGTATGAGAGGAATTAGTTATGGACTATATTTTAATTGAAAATCTGACGTTGTTTGCGAATCACGGTGTACTTCCCGAAGAGAACAGGCTCGGGCAGAAGTTCGTGCTTTCGGGTAAATTATACCTTGATACAAGCATTGCGGCAGAGAATGACGATATAAATAAAACCGTAAACTATGCCGAAATCTGTGCAATGATTACGGAGTTCACAAGGGCAAATACCTGTAAGCTCATAGAAACGGCAATCGAGCAGATTGCAGAAGAAATCTTAATAAATTATCCGCTTATAAAATCGGTGGATTTAACACTGCGAAAGCCGTGGGCACCGATTGGACTGCCGGTAGACTGTGCAGGTGTATCAATTAATCGGAAACGCCACACGGCATATATTGCACTTGGTTCAAATATGGGTGATAAAAAGGCATATCTTGACAATGCGGTTAATGAATTGAATGAGGATAAAAAGTGCAGTGTAAAAAGAGTATCGGATTTCATAACAACCGAGCCTTACGGCGGAGTTGAGCAGGACAGCTTCTTAAACGGTGCCTTACAGCTTGAAACCTTGTATTCACCGATACAACTGCTTGACAGGCTTAATGCAATAGAAGCAAAATACGGCAGAGAGCGTACAATCCACTGGGGACCGAGGACGCTGGATTTAGATATTATTTTATATGATGATATTATAATGCAGACAGAAAAGCTCACGATTCCGCATATAGAAATGTGCAAGCGTGATTTTGTATTAAAGCCGTTAGCACAAATAGCACCGTATGCAAAGCATCCGGTGAATGGCAAAACGGTGATGGAATTATTGAACGAATTAGGGTGACGCAAAGCGTCACCCTCAGCTTGTAGACAAACCTGTCTACAAGCTGGCAGACTGCGAGAAATTAGGGCAGATTTTGCAAAAAGGAACTCGTAGGCGTACGTGGGTACGTTAGAGTTTCTTTTCGTAAAAAACGTATAACGGCGGACGTTCCTCGATGGGACGTCCGTCGTTTGTAAGAGAAAAATGATTTTTAATTTTATGTTTCTTTTTCTTTGTTATGCGTGGTCTGACCAATTTGTCGACGGTCTGAGGGTGACGCAAAGCGTCACCCTTTAATTATTTCACCACAAACTTCCCGTCCTCAACAGTAACCGTCACACTGTCACCGCTCTTTATATCACCGTCGATAATCTTTTCCGATAACATATCTTCAATTTCATTCTGAATTGCACGTCTTAGCGGTCTTGCACCGTAAACCGGGTCAAAGCCCTTCTTTGCAATCTCTGCAACTGCTTCGTCAGCGAATGCAACTGCGATATTATTATCCGCAAGTCTCTTTGCGAGCGATGCAAGCATAAGCCTTGCAATGTCCTTGATGTTTTCATCGGTAAGTCTGTCAAATACGATTATTTCGTCAATTCTGTTTAAGAACTCGGGCTTGAATGCCTTCTTTACCTGCTCCATAACCTTGTCGTGGATTTTTTCGGATTCGCTCTTGTTTGCATCTGTGCTTCCTGTGCTGAATCCTAATTTTGATGACATATTGCCTAAGATTTCCTTTGCACCGAGGTTTGACGTCATAATGATAACGGTGTTCTTGAAATCCACACGTCTGCCCTGTGCATCGGTTAAAATACCGTCGTCAAGAATCTGGAGCATAATATTGAATACGTCCGGATGTGCCTTTTCGATTTCGTCAAAAAGTATTACCGAATACGGATGCTTTCTGATTTTCTCGGTGAGCTGACCGCCGTCCTCAAAGCCGACATATCCCGGAGGCGAGCCGATAAATTTCGATACGGCGTGCTTTTCCATATACTCGGACATATCAATTCTGATGAGTGAATTTTCAGAGCCGAACATCGTTTCCGACAAGGTTTTTGAAAGCTCGGTTTTACCCACACCCGTAGGACCTAAGAACAGGAACGAGCCTATCGGACGCTTCAGGTCCTTTAAGCCGGCACGTCCTCGGCGGATAGCCTTTGCAACCGCTGTAACTGCCTTGTCCTGACCGATTACACGCTCGTGTAAATCCTTCTCCAAATGGCGGAGCTTTTCGGTTTCCTCTTCCTTTAATTTAGCGGCAGGAATCTTTGTCCAGTCGGCGAGAATCTGTGCAATGTCATCGTCCGTAACCACAAGCCCTGATGATGAGCCGCTGCCCTTCCACTGCTCCTTTAATTCTTCAACCTCAGCCTTTAAAGCGTTTTCCTTGTCACGAATCTGTGCCGCCTTTTCGAAATCCTGGGCAGTGATTGCTTCTTCCTTTTCCTTCTTTAAGGTTTCAAGCTCACTTTCCTTTTCCTTTAATTCCGCAGGCTCGGTCTGAGTGGCAAGTCTCTTCTTTGACGATGCCTCGTCAATTAAGTCGATTGCTTTGTCGGGAAGGAAACGGTCGGTTATATATCTTGCTGAAAGCTTTGCTGCCGCTTCTAAAGCCTCGTCTGTGATTGTTACACTGTGATGTGCCTCGTACTTGTCTCTGATACCCTTTAAGATAAGAACAGTTTCCTCCTCGGTAGGCTCTCCGATAGTAACCGGCTGAAAACGTCTTTCAAGTGCGGCGTCCTTTTCGATGTATTTCTTGTATTCCTTTAAGGTGGTCGCACCGATTACCTGCATTTCGCCACGTGCCAGAAACGGCTTTAATATGTTCGAAGCATCAAGCGAGCCTTCTGCACTGCCTGCACCCACGATTGTATGGAATTCGTCTATAAAAAGGATTGCGTTCTTGTCAGCGATAACCTCTTCAATCACCTTTTTGATTCGCTCCTCAAATTCACCTCTGTATTTCGCACCTGCAACCATACCTGATAAATCAAGTGAAATAACACGCTTCTCCTTTAACGGCTCAGGAACATCACCGTCTGCAATTTTCTGTGCGAGTCCCTCTGCCACTGCCGTTTTACCTACGCCCGGCTCACCGATAAGGCAAGGATTGTTTTTGGTACGTCTTGAAAGAATCTGAATAACACGGTTGATTTCGTCCTCTCTGCCGATTACCGGATCGAAGCCGCCGCCTGAAGCAACCTCGGTCAAATCTCTGCCGTATTCGTTAAGAGTAGGAGTGTTTGCACTGCCCTTGCTTGCACGCCTGCTCTTTTGCGGCTTTTCTTCGCCTGCAACATTGCCCTCAAGTGCGTTTACCACGTCACGGTAGAATGCGGGCAGGTTAAGTCCGCCCGAGGTGAGAAGCCTTGCACCTACACCCTCGCCGTCACGGATAATTGCCATTAAGATATGCTCCGTACCGATGTAGCTGTGTCCGAGTCTGCGTGCCTCGTATGCACTCATTTCAAGTATACGCTTGGTTCTCGGAGTAAGCGGAAGCTCTGCGTTTTCGTCTATCGGTGCACCGGAGCCCACAAGCTTCTTTGTCATATTGATAACGGCACTTTCCTCAACTCCTGCTCTTTCAAGCAGCCTTGCCGCAACTCCGCTGCCCTCACGAACAAGCCCGATTAAAAGATGCTCACTTCCGATGTAGTTGTGTCCTAATTCCGTTGCACTCTTGTGTGCCTCGTTCATTGCTGCTCTTGCTTTTTCTGTAAATGCTGAAAATGACATATAAATCCCTCCTTAGAGATTATCTCTCAAAAATTGAGCTCTCGATTCGTCACGCTCCATTGCATCAAGCTCCTTGCCCCGGCTTATCATAGACGGAGTTGAGCATATCATACATTCGAGCGGCGAAAGCTTGCCTGTTTCTTTGATTATACCCATATTTTCGCCGAGCATAACATCTGACAGAAGCGATTTCGCCTCGGATGATGTTATTGAACGTGCGAATTTCAGTGTTCCGTATGAACGGTAGAGCTTATCGGCTAACGATATGCCGTATTTGCTCTGTAAATGCTCTCTTGCTTTTTTCTCTGCATCTGAAATCTGATGCACAATTTTCTTTAATCTTGTAATTATTTCAGTTTCCGTAAGTCCCATTGTGATGCGGTTTGAAATCTGATAGAGATTTCCGTCCGCTTCTGTGCCTTCGCCGTAAAGACCGCGGATTTCAATACCTAAATTTGTGGCCGAGGCTATGATAGGGCTGATATTTTTAGTTAAAACCAAGCCCGGCAGATGCATCATAACCGATGCACGAAGCCCTGTTCCTGCATTGGTAGGGCAGGCGGTGAGATAGCCGAACTCCTCGTCAAAGGCGTAATCCACACTTGCTTCAATTATATCGTCAAGCTCCGATGCGGCTTTGTATGCCTCGTCAAGCTTAAATCCGCCGTATATCACCTGTAATCGGAGATGATCCTCCTCCATAAGCATAATGCTTGCGGTGTTGTCCTTGTTTAAAAGCACACTCTTGCCCTCACCCTTGAGCATATCCGGGCTTATGAGATGCTCCTCTGCAAGAGAAAGGCGGTTCAATTGCGAAGCATTGTCAAGCTCCAGAAAATCAAAATCCTTTGCAACTGCAGAATTTTTGATTGCTGAGCGGATTTTTTGTGTAGCCTCGCTCTTATCCTTCAGGGCATTGGGGAAAGGAATACCTGCAAGATTTCGCGCAAGACGTATTCTTGTTGAAATAACTATTCCGTCGTTTTTGTCCTTATACCAGATCATATCAGATACCCTCCTTTTCCATTTCTCTTATCTGCTTATGCAGCTTTGCGGCACTTTCGTAATCCTCTGACTTTACCGCCTCCTGTAATTTCTGCTTTAGATTCTCATATTCACGTCTGCGTGAAAGTCCCTCGTTGGCTTTAGCCGGGATTTTACCGTTATGTGTTGTGGTAGAGTGAATTTGTCTTATTGCACTTGCCGCACTCTGACGGAAGGTGTTATAGCACTCGCTGCAGCCAAAACGTCCGCTGCGTCTGAAATCGTTCCAGGTATGAGCACATACAGGACACTTTTTCACTTCCTGAACGGCAGTTGGTTGAACAAATGCATCCATTGCATTAAAGAAATCCGAAAATAAGTCATACATAATAAATTCCTCCTTTATATAAGCTCTAA
>JAZQHZ010000329.1:0-13396 GCA_045540855.1 Clostridia bacterium | reverse complement strand
GTATCACAATGGGATTATTTAATGGAGGCTTATTAGGTTCAATATTAAAAAATTCAGCACGATCAAGAGAAGATGAGATAAGAAGAGCTGCTGCAAGAGAGTGGTATAATAGTTATACAAAACCTACAAGTAATTCGAGTGCGAATTATTCTCGTCATGAATGCAAATTCTGCGGGATGACATTCAGTCGCGGTCCACGTCCTAGTGTAAATGCTGGTGGACCATGCAAAAATTCTCCATACGGAAAACATTCTTGGATTGAAATTTAAAAAATATGAACGTCTAAAGCTGTAGTTATAAGCTACAGCTTTAATTGTATAATGTAAAAAGACTGATAGAATCGCTTGTATATACCAATACAGCTGACGGACGAGTCGTCCTGTCTGATAACATAACACAAGATGAAAGATATTTGTAGATTTTCATCACCGTATAATAAATAAGCTACGCTTATACGCAATACGGCTCTTCAAATCAAACAAATCTCTTCAGATATAAGGTATCAGTCAAGCGGATTATCCTTACGGGTAATCCGTTTTTGTTTAATGAGGTACAATATGGAAATAAATTACGATAACATTATAGACTACTACAAAACAGACATCAAAAAAATTCTTAAAAATAAAAACAGGTACTATCATTCGTTTGATATTCCTAAACGTAGCGGCGGAAAGCGTCGCATATCGGAGCCCTCCGAAAAGCTGAAAAATATTCAGAGAATTTTATATGATGAAATCTTTCGTCCCAAGAAATATTTAATACATAAATGTGCTTTCGCCTATGTTCCTGGCAGGGATATAAAGGAATGTGTCGAAAAGCACGTTGGAAAAGCTGTTGTAGTAAAGCTTGACATTACAGGCTTCTTCTCATCCATAACTACGCATCATATATTGGATACCCTTAAATACGCATTTAGAATGTCTGACAACACAACAGGAATAATTACAGAGCTATGCACCCTTAACGGCGTTTTACCGCAGGGTGCTACAACGTCACCTATCATATCAAATTTCGTTTGCAGAAAGCTCGACAGACGTTTATTCGGCTATTGCAGTAAACACGATATTGAATATACCCGTTATGCAGATGATCTGATATTCTCTGGTGATTTTAATCCGAAAGAACTAATCGGATATGTATCTTGGGCATTAAAGGATTATTATGGATTCAGGCTTAACTATGACAAATTACGGATAATGCGAAAGCACCAGCAACAAGTGGTTTTAGGCTTATTGGTAAATCAGCAATGCAGGCTCACAAAAGAAAAAAGGCACGAACTGCGACAGAGTTTGTATTATGCTAAGAAATACGGAGTTGAAGATTATCTACGACATACCGGGCAGGAAATACAGTCTCTTATAGGATATGTAGATTATGCAGTAAGTATGAGTGGAGAGCCGTTCATAAAAGAGCTGCAAGATTTGTTGAGAAAATATGTGGAGGATAAGAAATGAGATATTTACGGGCATTTTATGTGAATGATATGCTTTGCGGAAAGGACATTGAACGTTTGGAATTTGCTCCGGTAACTGTTTTTTGCGGCAGCAATAAAAAAGCTAATTCTGTACTTATGAATTTTATTTCTCAAAATCTCTTTAATGAATATATCGACATCTACGGCGGAGAAACATATATTGAGCAATGCAGAGAAAAGTTTTATGATGCGGCGTATGATAATGTGGATTTTACGGAGATAGATGAATGGGATTTTGAGGAAGAATGTGAAAAAGAGTTTGAAAAACAAATGGCTTGGTTTAATGAATTTATAGAAAATTATCAGATTCATCATTCCGGCAACGCTGAAACCTACACATCCGCTCAACCGTGGGAGGTTGAATTTGAAGATTATTATACCGGCGAAATCCATGCCCTGTTTGAAGCAAATGATGACGAAAGTATTGCACTGCCCACTTACGTTCTGATTGAAAGCAGTATGGATTTATTTGCACAGGCAGATGAAGAAGGTTTCGACTACGACGTGCTCCCATTTGAGCAACTGAATGAAAAACGCAGCGATTATTGTGATTATAATCTCTGCATACTTGATATGCCGGAGCTGTGTCTGCCAATAGATGAACAGATAAAGCTCGTAAAATATATTGAAGAGTGTGCTTATCTTTATGGAGTTCAGTTTATCATTATGACATCATCACCGATTATGGCTTCAATAAAGGAGGCATTGGTTTATGATATAGACTTGGAAACGGTCAGGAGTGTAAACTGGAAAGATACTTGTATTGCACAGCAGTACAACGAGATTTTTAACAAAAAATAATATTTCCCTATCAAGTCGATATGACTTGATAGGATTTTTTATGGAGGAAAATATATGGCTACATATGGATATGCAAGGGTAAGCACAGAAGAGCAGGTGCTTGACCGTCAGCTTGATATGCTCAACAATTACGGCGTAGATAAAATCTACAGCGAGAAAATGACAGGGACAAAGCGCGAGCGTCCCGAATTACAGAAAATACTTGATACATTGTGTGAAGGGGATACGGTGGTCATTGAATCCTTGTCAAGACTCGGAAGGAGCACTAAAAATCTGATTGAGCTGATGGAGTTGTTCAATGAGAAAAAGGTCAATCTCATATCGTTGAAAGAAAACATTGACACAACTACTCCGACAGGCAAGCTGCTGTTCACGCTCATTTCAGCAATCTCGCAATTTGAACGTGACTGCTTGGCTGAGCGAACCAGAGAAGGACTTGCCTCGGCACGAGCAAGAGGTCATAAGGGCGGCAGACCGTCAGCGGATGAGGCTATGGTCAGTAAAGCAATCAGATTGTATAACAGCAAAGAATATACCATAAAAGAGATTACGGAGCTGACGGGTATATCACGGTCAACACTGTACCGTCACATAAACGGTGGTTAATGGAACGTTGATTTCGGGACGGGTTTTGGGAATGCAGCGGTGGTTTTGGGATTGGGTTTATGGAACAATTTTAAATTGTGTCAAAAACCATCGTTTTTGAGAGTGTTTGCAAACATAAAAAAACACCTCTTTCTTGACAATAAACTCACATTCAGATATAATATAATCAATAAGCGTTGTGAGGAATATGTCTGCGCTGATACAATTTAAATAAAATTTAGAGGTTTTACTATGAACTTAGAAAAAATGAATCTTTTAAATGATGAACTATCTGATTATTTAGACTCTTATTCTGAAAACAGGCCTGCTCTCTCTTTACCCGTTTGCATCGATAATTTAGTTGAATACATCGAAAACTGCGATATTTTTAAAAACGAGGAAATAGAATCAATTTTGAATCCGGAAGATTTTGATGAAATTATTGAGGCCTTAAAAAACGATGTTATTATTGGTTTATTTATTGATGCCCATAATAGTAACATAAAAAGAGTAATCCAGGCGGAAAAATTTAAAAACAAAAAAGCAAAACCTTCCAACTCTGATGACGATTCCAAATCAAAATCTCAACCCACTCCCAATACTGAACCTACATTTACTACTTACAGTAAGGCATATGTATTGTTTAGAAATACCCTTGCCGCTCATACCGAATTTTTTTCTACGCCGTTAGCAAAAAAACTTGCAAGTCTTAACCGCAGAAAGAAAATTCCCTTAAAATATAATTTCTACGCACTATACTATTTTTATATTTTGAATGAGTTATATATATTATTTAAAGAGAATAATCGGCTTTATGATTTTGAAGAAATCATAAACAAAAAAATCCACAATAACCTTTTTAATTTGGAAGATATAAGAGAGATTATTGAGGATTTAATCAAACACGATTATTCTATATCTAATCATATCCATTATAGAACTACCAAGTTCATAGACATAATAGCAAAAAAACTTAAAAAGGGGGATTTCAATAATAGAGAACAACATAAGCTACTTTTAAGCGAAAATGAGCTGTTTATAAGTATATTGGTAGCCAGAAAATTTTTGGGATTCTCCTATATTTCAAATGAAGTCCCTTTAGTGATGGCATACATCAAAGATGCTCTTAAAACATATCTTGATCCTATTGACGAAAAGATGGTAAAAAATAAATTATTTAAGGAGACATATACGAGACTCAAAAGACATAAGCTCTTTAGTGATGAAGCTCTTTATATAAACAATGATGCTCTTGACAAAATGCTTTCATACACTCTTCCAATCGAGAAAAATTGTGCAAATGATTCATTTGACATTAAAGATGGGTATGATTCAAGTATACATATATATCACCATATTAATGAGGATATTAAACAATTAAAAAGCAAAGCTACTGATAGACAATATCGTTCTTTTCGCAAACTGCTAAAAAAACTCTCACACGAACTGGATCTTGAGACTCTTTTGCAATCGCATAAATGCATTAACCACCTTATTATGTCACCACAAGAAGCTCAATTCCATTATCATTTCTTCATGAATTATCTTGGTTATTTCTATAGTGCTTATCAAAAAGAGGATGATGATGCATTGGATCAGTATTGTGCACCCTTATATTTGCATGCGTATTATTTGCTTTCTGGACTCGACAAATCTTTTATAGCCCCTTCTATAGATATTGATACCAATAAGCTCTCTGCAGATATAAAAACTCTTCTTACCATACCGATAAAAGAAAATGAAAGCAGCTCCGTTATTGATATAATTGAGAGTTGTCTGGAGTCCTCAATATATAATTACATATATGATCTATATGATGATGCCCTTGATATTATGGAAGGTTTTTATATGTCGAGTGCTTTGCTGTCCACTGCTATTGTAGAGCCCACGCTTAATAATCTTAAAGCACATATAAATCTTTTATATAGCGACGAAGATAAAGAGTCTATCTCTTTTAATCAAAAATCTCCCTCGAGACCCGATATTGAGTTCATTATTGACAGCGAATATTTAAACTACTTATGTGAAATGATAGATAACTGCGGAGAATTTATTTTAGTACACACGGATAAGTTTCTTCATAGCGATTCGGCTCCCGAAAAAACGCTTTATCGATATTTAAAAAAAGAAGGTATCGATAAGCTTATTGTTCGGCATAGCAATTCTATAGAATAAAGGATTCATTACTTTCACCCGTAAACAGTCACATTGATATTTGTTTTTATATTGACTTTCTTTTATCATGAGCAAGTCAATAGGGTTATAAAAAAAATTTAAATTTTTTTCAATATTTTTTACAAAGTGCCTAAAACCGCTTAAACACTGGTTTCAGGCATTTTTTTAGTTATTTATTTCCATATTTTTTCGTATGTTTTTATGTAAAATTTTGTCATTTTAAAAAATCTAGTGGTGTATACTCCAATTGTAGCCTAGCTACACATCAAAATTAAAGGAGGTAACAAACCATGACAAACAAGGAAAGAGACACTATATTAAAGCTTTTGTATGAGATCTGCTGCATTGCCGAAGACGGTATGTGCTGCGAAAGTTCCGAAGAAAGATATTATTGTCTTTATGATATAAGTAACTTCGCTACTGCAGCAGTGATTATCCTTGATACAGAAGAGGAACAATAAATGCATGCGTCCTGCTTGCTCTATCCCGGGCAAGCAGGGCAATACAAAAAATATGGAGGTAAAATATTGTGAAAAAGAAAAAATGTAAGACTGCTGAGAAGCAATCGAAACAAAAAATAGACCTTTCAGAAGTTTTGGATTTCGATATTGACTTTGATATAGCACAACCGTCATCTAAGAAAGATAGGTTCGAATCTAAATCAGCTAATAAGGAAAAGAGAATTAACAACCTCTACCAGGCTTATGCCGGAAAAGGAAAGCCGTTTCCTTCAAAAAAGCAGATAAAAGAGGGAATTGTCATATCTTCGGGGCAAGAAAAATTCAAATTGTCGACTAAAGGAGCAGACTTAGTGCTTGATTCAAATGGAACGGATGAGCTTGTAAATTTTGCTTCCGGTGCTCCACAGATACACAGAAAAATCATTGAGCATTCCCTTAATGAACCACCGCTTGCGAAGCTTGAGCTTGGTATCTATAAAAGCGATATAAAGCCAACAACTATGCTGATGAGCGACGCATTTAACCGTAAATACCTTGTAAATCATTTTGACCATGATGTTATCATATACGATATGTCGGCATTCTCCATATGTATTCAGACTATGAGCCGAAAAGTGGAGCCTGAACACATTCACAGATATAGTGGCTTTACTCCGGACGGCTACCATTATCTTCACTCAGGTGGAGTAATATCAGCTTCAGACAATGCAAATATGCACTCTGACCCGTCAATGGGGTCTATGACGCTTGAAAACTTTGATGTACCTGATAAAGAGATAGCATCCTGTCTTGATGATATGATTAAGCTCAATCCGGTAATGACGATTATGCTAGCTGTTATGATTCTGAGCCTTACTTTTTCAAAGTATGGTAAGAACACTCCAAAATTCGTGTTCATACTATATGGCTCGAGCGGTACTTTTAAGAGCACTATCAGCCGTCATATATTCGGAATTCATAAGGAATTTTACAGAGACGCTCCGGTGAATGTTAAAATCACTTCCATGCCGTCTCTGCACAAAATTCAACAGGCTTTCAGGGATTGTGTCTGCCTGGCTGATGATGCCGCTCCGTCTGTTGACGGTAACCATGATACTATGGCTAAATGCGAGTCGCTTACACGAGCCGCCGGTGATGCTACAGGTCGTATCATTATGGGTAAGAACGGTAAGCCCGACAAACATACTCCTGTTGGATTATCAGCCATCACTGCTGAATTTTTTCCGCTCCGTGATGTGTCTGATATTGCCAGAAGCCTGATTTATGAGCTAAAGAAGGGTGATATATCAAAGAAACAGCTTTCAAAAGTTCAGGAAGCCAAGCCAGCATACATACGATTTATCACAGACTACATATCCTGGATTTGTTCTTTGGAGGATAAATATCTGGAAAAACTTGAGGATAAGTACATGAAGCATAAGTCGCAGCTGAAGCAATACGGAAAAATCCATGCACGAATACCTGAAAATATGGCTTGGATATCGGCGGCATTTGATATGATTTGTAAGTTCTGTCAGAAAAACTACGCTATTCCAGACAAGCAAATAAAAGAGTGGAAAGAGATATTTTCTGTTGGTGTTGAAAACAGCATTCAGATACAGAAGGAACATATGAAAATGCGCCGTGAGGATAAGCTGTTTATCAATACAATAAACGATACGCTTATGAGTAAGCAAGTGTCCGTATCTCAAATAACCAAGGGTAACAATAACAAGAATGTTGCCGCCGTGGTTTCAAACACAATCGGATATTATGATGATGACTGGATTTATCTGATTCCCGATAAGGCTTACGGTATCACCAACTCTTACCTTAAAAGCTTTTCTTCCGGATACTCTCTGCCACTGCCGGCACTTCAGAGCAAGCTTAAAGAGAGCGGATACATTAAGTCGGGAGACAACAACCGAACACTACACCGCTTAACGGTGAACGGCGTAAGAATCAAGGTTCTGCGCTTTAAGAAAAATACCTTTGAGGTATTTTCACAAAATAAGTAAATTATACCGGGCAGGTGTGCCAGGCGAGCCAAACCTTGTAGTAATCAGGAATTTTCGTGGTTCGCTATGGTTCACTCACCCGTAAATTAAGGAGGAAAAAACAATGAGAAACAATATTAACTACACAACTAATTCGAAAGCAACAAACAAATTCAACCGTACACAAATTGAAGAATCAGAGTGTCTGCACGATACACTGAGTGAGATAATTGAGGATCATATAGCTGTATGCTATGACTACATTGACGAGATAGAAGACCTCATATCTTTTATCAGAGACATTCTTTTTGCTATGGAAGATAAATTGAGTGAAATAGAATAAAACCAACCACAGCGCATATTCTTTAAGGGGTGATATAAATGCATGATAAGCTGAATATCGAAGTCAAATTAGGGATTATAAAATCCCTGCACAATCAGAAGCTCTTGACCGACAGCCAATTCAGGGCATTGGTCAACAATCTGCATACAAAATAACATAAACCAAATCCACACAGGAAGGAGGTGACAGCCTTGCGAGTTTGTGCATATGCACGTGTTTCGACCGACCACGACGACCAGCTCAATTCACTTGATAATCAGCGTACGTATTTTGAAAATTATATCAAATCAAATCCGGACTGGCAGTTTGCCGGGATATACTATGACGAGGGTGTTTCGGGTACGTATACAAATAAAAGACCGGGCTTCAACCGTATGATTGAAGCCTGTAAGAACGGCGAGATTGACCTTATTCTTACTAAGGAAGTGTCCCGTTTCGCACGTAACACGGTAGACACGCTCGAATACACCCGAATGCTCAAGGGCATTGGAATCGGCGTGATTTTCATCAACGACAACATCGACACACGTGACAATGACGGTGAATTCCGGCTTTCCATTATGGCGAGCGTTGCTCAAGAGGAGAGCCGCAAAACCTCGGAGCGTACCCGTTGGGGACAGAAAATCGCAATGAAAAACGGCGTGGTTTTCGGTACCTCGGTTTATGGCTTCCATTTAAGGGACGGCAAACTCACCGTAAACGAAAGTGAAGCCGAGGCTGTCCGCCTCATCTTCCACAAGTACGTGAACGAAGGCAAGGGCACACACGTCATTTCACGTGAGCTGTATGAGGAAGGGATAAATCCGCCGAAGTCAAAGCGTTGGAGCTCTACGATGATTCTAAAAATCCTCCGCAACGAAAAATATGTCGGCGATTTATTACAGCGTAAATTCATCACGCCCGACTATCTCACGCATAAGAAAATCAAAAATGACGGCAGTGAGGAAATGATTTACTTACGTGACCACCACGAGCCGATTATCGACCGCATTATGTGGGAACGCACACAGGCTGAGCTCAAACGGCGTGAAGTGGATGCAGAGCTTAAAAGCAAGTATTCCAACCGCTACTGGTGCTCAGGCAAGATTATCTGTGCCGAGTGCGGCTCTCGGTTTGTGATTCGCAAAAAGGGCGGCTACATCGCCTGGGGCTGTCACGAGCATACGGAGCACGGCAGGGCAAAGACGGATTTACACGGTGCCAAAGTCGGCTGTGATATGCGGATGATAAACAACAAATCACTGCTTGCGTGTATGGAATATGTGACACGACAGGTCAGCGGCGGCTTTGAGGACATTATCGAGGAAATTATTGCGGAAATTTCCTCCGTTCCCGATACGGATAAAACTCCTGCTATCCAAAATAAAATTGATGCCGTTGAGGCAAAAAAGCTCAATATGCTTGACTCATTCTTCGAGGGCAAGATAAGTGAGAGTGAAATGCTCAAATTCAAGCAACGCTATGACAACGAGCTTGAGCGGCTTGGCTGTCAGTTGAGCGAGTTGAAAAACGAAGAGCAAATCATCCGCAATAAGACGGATTCAATAGCAAAGCTTCGGGAGATTATCCACAGCAGTGCGGTGTATTCGGAGGAGGTCTACGGCGAGATTACGGAAAAGATTATGGTCTATAATGACTGCATCGTGATAAAGCTCAAATACCTCGATTTTGCCTTTAAGCTTACATATTCCACGCACGGATACAAAGAAAATTACACGACCGTAATTGAGAGCTGTGACAGAATTAAATAATACCGACAGAATTGGAAATTTCTGTCGGTATTTTATTGACAGCATTTATTGTTTTTGATAAAATGACGGTATAGAAAACTAATCGGAAAGGACAATCGCAATGAAAAACAGATTTTTTTCGGTAATACTGGCTTGTATCGCCTGCCTGCTTTTATGCACAGTCGCACACGCCGAATCCGATTACGGAGTTTACATATATGATTACGCAATTTACAGCAACGGCAAGGACATCAGATGTGACAACACTCTTGTACCGGGCGATTTGAAAATCAGCGCGGTAATAAATAACGACACATCGGAAAATGCGTCAAAAATCTCCGTTATTGCAACGGTTTTTGACTCTCAGGATAAGCTGCTCAATCTTAACAGTGTGGTAATTGATGTAAGAAAAAACAGCTCTGTAAAGATATTGAATTTGCCCGTATCTGTGCCCGATATTGACCTGACGGATGCAAAAATCAAGCTTTTCGTATGGGATAAGCAAATGCCGCTTATGGAAAATCCCGTCATTTTTCCGCAGGAGCTTTCAAGCCTGACAGTCTATCCTGCACCCGAGGGCATCACTGCCTCGGATATGTATTCGGTGCGTCTGTCCGAGGACGGCGGCAAGACGTGGATAAATTCCTTCACCTACAAAACCGAGTGCCTTGACAAGTCCGTTGATTCGGCATATTATTCCGATTACATCGGCGGCTTCACTGCTTCATTTACCAATTTCGAGATGAAGGACAACACGCCCATTACGGTTGAAATTACAAAGCTATGGGGCGAGCCGATAAAGACGGCGGACGTCAAGCCGCATTCAAAGAATATCGCCAATGTAGTCGACGGAAACAAGGTAATATTTACAATCACCGAGCCGGCACTGCTGGCAGTGGAGATTGACGGCTACCCGAATAACGGCACAACCGACCACAGCATCTGCATCTTTGCAAATGCACCGATGGAGGACGTTCCCGATATGAACGACCCGACCGTAAGGGTGCTTTACCCGGGCGATGAAATCCCTGCGTATAACGACACCTCGTGGTCAACGCTGTATTTCACTCCGGGCGTATACAATATCGGTGCAGGATATACGGCGATGCCGAATAAGAAATTTTATTTAGCAGGCGGTGCGTATGTGACAGGCTCATTTGCCGACCTTGACCCGGAAATCCGTGACGGCTCTACCCGACTCAAGCCACCACCGGGCGGCAGTGGTGCGAAGGTGTACGGCTACGGTATTCTTTCAGGTACGGGAATTGACTGGCTTGACGGCAGTACAAATCCCTCATATGACGTGAAAATCCGCCACGCAATAGATTTGCAGAACAACAAGGTCGCATTAGAGGGCGTAACCATACTTGACACAGCCAACCACGCAATTATGATGGCAGGCTGGGCAGGCAACGCAAACGCCGCTACTATACGAAACGTAAAGGTCTTGAACTGGCGAAGAAACGGCGACGGAATCCACGTATTCTGCCACGGAGTGATTGACAATTGCTTCCTGCGTACACAGGATGACAGTATTTATATTGCATCAGGTACACAAAACGAGGACAAATTAGTGCCGGTTGAGCCGATTCCGCAGACTATCTCTAACCTTGTCACGTGGAACGATGTGAACGGCTCGGCATTTATTTTCGGAGCAGGCGGCGGCGGTGGAAACACCACGCTTTCCAACTGCGACGTGCTCTACAACCGATGCGTATTTGCACTTGATACGCCGATTTACAAGGGTAGTGGCGGCTATGTATTCAACCTGCGACAGCAGAACACAGGTGCAGTTATGGCGAATGTTTCCGTTTCGGATATCAGAATTGAGGACCCGCTGTACGGTGCGATTATCAATCCGAAAATGTGGAACAGAAATCTTCAGCGAAAGGGCATATTCTTCCTTAATATGCAGAGCGAAACAAATACCGGCTCGGTGTTTACCAACATAAGCTTCAAAAATATTACGGTGGATGCGTTTGTAACCAATGAGGACAACCCGTCCGCACCGGTGCGTCAGAACATTTTCAACGGCGTAAGCGAAACGAGCAAGATGGGAAATATCAGCATTGAAAATATGACAATCGCCGGAACGAAGATAACGAATGAAAATGCAAAGGATTTCAATTTTGTATTTATAAATGCGGATGATGTGGAATTTAAGTAAACGAAATACCGACAGCTTGGCTGTCGGTATTTTATTGACAATATTGATTTTTAATAAGCCTCTCTGCAAAGGGTTTCCGTTCCTGTCGAATCAGCAGACCCAGTTATAGTTAAGGATATTCTTTGAGGCGATTCCAACCAGATATTTACATAAGAATAGTTGCCCCATTCACTCAGCCCTGCACCGTAATAGCTTCCGTTTGCCTGTCTGTAAAGTGTCATTTCAACACCAAAATCCGATTCACTTTGTCCAAAGATCAGGTTCATTGAATTCGGCGTTACATCAGTAAGTCTGGCACTCCATCTGCCTATATTATATTTTTCTCCCGGAATATACATTCCGCCGCCTTTGTAAACACCGTTGTATGCAGAAAGGTCTGCTGTTTTGTTTTCTGTCTCAACCGCCTGCATTTCACTTCTGATATGCAGTCCGTCCACCCACATTTTCAATGCACGCTGTTCTGACACCCAATTAACATCACCGAACATTGTAAGGCTTTCCATAGGAATCATCGAATAGCCGTTTATAGCATATGAAGGTATTTTTACACCGTCTGCATATACCGATATATCTGAATATAACAAATCGCTGAAAACACTGCCCGACTCTCCGCTTTTTTTGAAGCTCATTTCATTGGATGTTGTATTGGAATTTCTTGTAATTGAAAGAGTTCTTTCTGTGCCGTTCCACTCAACATCAAATCCGAAATTACGCAAATCCTCTGCTACTATCAGCGATGTGCCGTTTGCCGCATACGAGGGCAGAGCATAGTTGTTGATATATGCAACAATATCAGTATTATAAACTGTTCCTATAACATCGCCCGGTTTTTGTGCATACGCATTAAGTGACATACTTGTAAATACACCGATTAATAATGCAGCTAAAGCTGATTTTTTGCTCATAAGTACCATCCTTTCTATACTCGATATTTTGTTAAATTTATTATACTATAAATGCAAAACCGTGTAGGTTTTGCTACACACCGGTACAATAATTACAACACATAAAATCCGTAAGGATTTTTTTCTTTGATTGTAATTATTATATTATACTCTCCTGATAAAGTCAATATTTTATAAAAAATTTACTTGATAAGCAGGTAGTTCGCATATTTTCATAAAACCTTGTCTATTCGGTACGAATACCGCAGATTTTGATTTTTTACACTCATATAGAAAACAACCGGAAGCATTTGCATCGGGTTCCTAAGGACAGTTGATGGGAATACGAGCATTGCGAGGTAAGAAGATGAGGAAAACTCAGTAAAATGGGTTTTCCTCTTTTCTTTTTATCCGCACATTCGTCAAAGTAAATGCCTTCTGATAAAATGAAGATACCAAATTTAAAGGAGGCGTTTGCGCTATGAAAGAAAAATTTATCGAAAACGGAATTGAGTATGTAAGAAACGGCGATTACTACATTCCAAACCTAAAGGCTCCCGAAGGGACTTACAACATTGGTAGGTATGGCAGGTTACACTCAATATTTATTAAAGAAAATCGCCCAACTGTTTACTCAATGAAGATGCTTAATGGAACTTGGCTTGCATATCTTGAAGAAATTGACACAACCGCAAAGAAGATGATTGATAAGCTCATAAAAGATATGGCAGTCAAGAAAGGCATCTCGGAAGAACTCAAAGCAAAAGACCAAATGGCGTGGGTGGGTGCTATGAACAACA
>JAZQHZ010000328.1:0-8341 GCA_045540855.1 Clostridia bacterium | reverse complement strand
TTGGAGAGATATTTTGTCTTCCTAAGACCGCTTGGCCTCCGACTTGGTCGGAGATGAAGGCTTTTATATGTGTGGTGTTGATTTTGAAAGATATTCATCGTTCCTTACATATTTTAAAGAACGTGAGGATTTTGAGTTTTGTGAAGAAAGACTTCTCTTACGTGTGTTCGGAATAAAAAGCTCGCAATATGCGTATACAGGTGTGTTTACGGGTATGGCATATGACTACAAATTACATATTTCAAAGTCAGGGGAAAACTACTCTCTTGGCTTTGTATATGATCTGGAAAAAATTGATATATATGAGGATATTGTAATTGAGCTGTTATATATGGACAAGGCTGCAACCTATATAGATATGGCAAAGCGATACCGCAGATATATGATAGAGGAGCGGGGCTGTGTACCGATTAAGGAACGCAGTAACACAACTCTTGATTATATTAAAGATTCAGTTGAAATCAGAATCCGTATGGGCTGGAAGAGTGCACCGCCGACGATACTTGAACAGACGATTGAAAATGAGCCTGAGATGTATGTTGCCTGCACGTTTGATGATGTAAAGGAATTTATAAAGAGGCTTAAGGAAAGTGGTGTAAAAAAAGCACAGATATGTCTGGTGGGCTGGAACGTAAGCGGGCACGATGGAAGATGGCCTACGGCTTTTCCTGTTGAGCAGGCGTTAGGCGGAGAAGAAAAGCTAAGAGAATTGCTTGCTTATGCACGTGAAATAGATTACAGAATCATAGGACACACAAACAGTACAGATTGTTACAGTATATCAGAATATTTTAACAACGGAGAAATTGCACTCAAGAATAAAGCAGGCGAAATAGTAGCGGATGAGGAAGCGTGGAGCGGTGGCAGAATGTATCATCTCTGCCCTAAACGTGCGTGGGAACTCGCACAAAAAACATTACCTGAGGTGTTAAAGCTGGGATTTAGCGGCGCGCATTATGTAGACGTGTTGAGTATTATTAAGCCAAGAACCTGTTTCGATAAAAATCATCCCTGCAATGCAGGAGAAACGGTAGAATACTGGAGAAAAATAGGCAAGAAGGCAAAGGAGCTGTTCGGCGGTTTCTCGTCAGAGGGAATATTTGATCATAGTGCGGATTATCTTGATTTCGGTCTGTACGTAAATTTGAACAGAAAACGTCATAGCTTTATGGATAAAGGGATAAATCTGTGGGAGCTGATATTCCATGGAATAATAATGGCAAATGCCTCAACAGACACAATCAATTATCCGATAAAGAGTAATGACGGAAGGCTCCTGATGGCAGAATTGGGATATCGACCGGCAATGTATGTTAATCTTAGCTTTATGAATAAGCAGGATACTTACTGGAAGGGCATAGATATTAAAATAAATACGGAAGAAGAAATGCAAAAGGCAGTAAATGCCACAAAAGAAGCATATGACGAATATACTAAGCTAAGATATCTTCAGATTGAAGAAATCACTGATTATAAAGAGCTTTGCGAAGATATTGTTGAGGTTACATATTCTGACGGAACAGTAATTACCGTAAATTATTCAGATAAAGAATTTCAAGGTATAAAACCAAGAGATTATACAAGGAGGAATGCAAAATGCTGACAGCACAAGCGATAAAACAAAAGGCAAAAGAGCTTGGAGCGACAATATGCAAAATAGGCAGAGTTTATGATGAAGCTGATATGCAAAAGGATCCGAGGATGATATTGCCAAATGCGAAATGTATAATAGGCTTTGGATTTGCAGTGCCGAAGGGTATATATATGGCTATGGACAGAGGTGCACAGTATTATACATATACGAGTATGGGTGTTAAATATTTTGATGAGGAAATGGCAGAAATTTTCCTGTTGAAAATCGGAGCAATGATTGAAAACGAGGGGTATGATGCATGCTTGCAAAAGGCAGTTCCGAACCTTCGTGTAAAGGGAGACAAAACAACTAACCCTGAAGTTGTTGATACATATGAACTTATATATGCGGAGGCGGTAGAAGCCGGAAAACCGGCTCCCGATGTAATAATTGATTTCGGGAAGGCGGCAAAGGCGTGCGGACTGGGTGAAGCAGGATTGAGCGGTAAGATAATAAACAAGGAATACGGACCGTTTATGAGATATTGCTTTATCATAACTGATGCACCTCTTGAATGTGATGAAGCCCTTGAGGAAAAGATATGTGATAATTGCGGTGAGTGCATAAAAGCGTGTCCGGGTAATGCCATAAGTGAAAACGGACTTGATACGTGGCAGTGCAGTGTGTATTATAAGGGTGCACATAAATCCAATCCGTTTATAACTGATGACTTTTTAAAGGGTAATCCGGAAAGAAGCTTGATTCTTGAGGGCGAGAAACACTTTGATGCACAAAGTGCAAGAGAAATATATAAGGAAATGAACTTCCTGCCAAATACTCAGTGGGGCTATGCACCGTGTCTGTGCGGAAAAAAATGTGATATTGCCTGCTATAAGCATATAAAGGAGGGATACACGGAATGAAGCAAAGGATAATAGATATTGCAAAGGCAAATGGTGCAGATATTGTAAAATTTGCACCCATAGAGCGATTTGAGAAAGACAGTCCGATACTTAAAATAATGCCTGATACAAAAACAGTAATTGGTATGGCGTTCCGTGTGCTTAGAGGAATATACAGAGGCATAGAAGAAGGAAGCACATATTATCAATATACTACGATGGCAGTAGAGAATATGGAAGAAACGATTATGCCGATGGCACAGCTAAAGACTGCAATGCTGATTGAGGAAAGCGGTTTTATTGCTCTTCCGCAGAGAAGACATCAACAGATAATGGCAGAGACTAACAGTACAAATCCTGAGGTTGCATATGATGCAATATATCGTTCAAAAACAGCAGAAGTGCAGATTGATTTTCTTGATACGGCAATAAAATGCGGACTTGGAGAGAGGGGAAAATATAATGCCTTACTGACTGATGAATTCGGACCTATGGTGAGATACTGCTTTATATTAACTGACGCAGTAATTGAGCCTGACAAGCTTGTAACACCACATCTTTGTGACAACTGCGGAAAATGTATAAACGCTTGCCCGGGAAAAGCTATTGATAGCAACGGAAATATTGATCTGTGGCAGTGTGCTGTTTATTATAATGGTGCGAATGGTACAAAGAATCCTTTTATGCCGCCGGAAGCATTTGATGACTTTGATAATAGACTTGAAATCATAGCAGGCGAGGCAAAAGTGACACCTGAAACGGCACGTAAAATACTTGATAAAATATATTTCTATCCGCCCGCGCAGCATGCATACCAGTGTTCTATCTGTGGCAGAGCGTGCGATATGGAATGCTACGTGCATCTTGAAGAGAAGGGCGTTCTTACTAAGAAATACAAAACCCCGTTCCGAAAACGAGAAAAATGGAGCTTTAGCACAGAGGATTTTAAATAACTAAATATTGCACGGATTGTACAATAAAAGGCTTGTATCATAAATTGTAAAAGCCCTGCAATTATTTTATAATTTAAGTAGAATAATTGCAGGAGGCGATATAATGTCGGAAACGATGCCAATAAAGCTTGCTCCGGCGTTTAAAGAATATCTTTGGGGCGGCAGCAAACTCAAAAGCTTATACAATAAGAAATGCGAAACAGAAATTTGTGCGGAAAGCTGGGAGTTGTCAGCACATAAAGACGGTCAGAGCAAAATATGCGGAGGTATATATGATGGTGCTACGTTAAGTGAATACCTGGAAAGAACGGGTAAGGACGTGCTTGGCACAAATGCAGAAAAATTTGGCTATTTTCCTATACTCATAAAGCTGATAGATGCAAAGGATAATTTATCCGTTCAGGTGCATCCGGATGATAAGTATGCGCTTGAAAACGAGGGCGAGTACGGTAAAACGGAAATGTGGTATATTCTTGATTGTGAGGAAGGAGCAAGTCTGTATTACGGATTTTCAAAAGATATAACCGGGCAGGAATATGAATCGGCAATCAAGACAAATACTTTAACCAAGCTATTAAATAAAGTACCGGTACATAAGGGTGACGTGTTTTTTATTCCGGCGGGTACAGTTCATGCAATCGGTGCAGGAATAGTTATATGCGAGATACAGCAGAATTCAAATACCACGTATCGTGTGTATGATTATGGCAGACGTGACAAGGACGGAAACACACGCCCACTGCATATTGAAAAAGCTTTAGCAGTGTCTGATCTGAAAAAGACTTCAGGTAAGAATAAAGCCCATGAAGGAGATTGTGTTATGCTTGCGGAATGTGAATATTTTACGGTGCATAGGTTGAAGGTGACTGAAAAAACAGAACGAAAAATTTATAATTCAAGCTTTCATTCGCTCATTGTTACAGACGGCGAGGGAATGTTAAATATGGACAATGCTGCAATGGAGTTAAAAAAAGGAGATTCAGTGTTTATCCCTGCACAAAATGCAAGCTATACAATAACCGGAGCTTGTGAGATAATCGTTACGAATATCTGAAAATATGTGTTGATATAAATTAATTTGATGCAACAGTGCTTTGCTGTGAAAATAAAGGGACATAGCATATATTAGTAAGCAGTCAATATGCTGTTGCATTAAATTAAAATCAATCATTGATGAAAGGCTATATGCATACCTTTTTTCTAATTTATGAAAAATTCTCTCCCTAAACCCCAATATACATAAAGCATATGGCCTGTCATGAGTGATGTGATAAATATTAAGTCAAGCATATGAAGATTTTAGCTCTTGAGAGTAGTGTATACACTTAAGGAACATTAGTTTTTTTACTGGTGTTCCTTTTTGATTTAATTATGAAAAATATAAGATGAAAGATTATAGGAGGGAAAAACGGAATAATATTCGGATAGAGACAAAGGAGTAGCTTCGCTCCATTAAAATATGAGCGGAATGAGAGTAATTGCCACAAATAAATTGACAGAAAAGAACTTTAGTGGTATAATATGAAAAGATATTTTATAAAATAGGAGACTTTTGAAAATGTTTGAATTTATTAAAAGCATATTTTCAAAACCAAAGGAAGAGGAACAGGTAATGTATTTAATAGCAGGCTTAGGAAATCCGGGCAAAGAATACGATATGACACGCCATAATATCGGATTTCACACAATTGACTATTTAGCGGATAAATTCGGTATAAAGGTGAATAAACTAAAGTATAAGGCATTGTATGGCGAATGCAGAATAGGTACACAGAAGGTGCTTCTGATAAAGCCGCAGACCTATATGAACAACAGCGGTGAAAGCCTTATAGACTTTGTGAATTTCTATAAGGTGCCGGTCGAAAATTTAATTGTCATAAGCGATGACGTATCGCTTGAATGCGGCAGAATAAGAGTGCGTGGAAAGGGCAGTGCAGGCGGACACAATGGCTTGAAGTCCATTATATACCACCTCCAGAGCGATGCCTTCCCGAGAGTAAAAATGGGCGTAGGTGCACCGAAGCACGATATGGTAAACCACGTACTTGGCAGATTTTCAAAGGAAGAGGTTGAAATAATGGAGGATTCCATTGAACGTGCAATGGGAGCTGTTGAGGAAATTATAAAAAGCGGAGTTCCGTCGGCAATGAATAAATTCAATGCCGCAAAATAAAAAAGCAAAGGGAGTACAAAATGAATTTCAGTAATATTTTAAAAGATTACTTACCTTACAAAAAAATACTGCAAAGCTTTAACCGTACTCCGATTTCAGTTTCGGGAGTAACCGAATCGGCACAGCCGCAGCTTATTTATTCGCTTGCAAACGCAAATGAGAGCTCGGCGTTGATTGTAGTGTATACGGATATGGAAGCTCAGTCGCTTTGCGATGAGCTTCGTCTTTATTGCGATAATGCGTATGTGTTTCCGTCGAAGGAATATGTGTTCTATAACATCGAAACTATGGGACACCAAAACGAAAACGAACGTCTTGACGTTATTTCAAAGCTTGTAGAAGGGGACACGATAGTGATTGCAAGCATTGATGCGTTGCTTGAATACACAATACCCAAAAAGCTTTTTATTGATAATTCAATAGAGTTTGAAATGGGCAAGATATTTGAGCTTGACGAGCTTTCAAAAAGGCTTGTGGAGCTTGGCTATGTGCGTGAGGAGATTGTTGAGGGCGTAGGTCAGTTTGCAATCCGCGGCGGCATACTTGATGTGTATTCGCCGAATTATCAAAATCCCTTGAGAATTGAATTTTTCGATAACGAAACCGATTCAATCCGTGAATTTGATTTCTATTCACAGCGTTCGCTTGAAAAGAGAAAAACGGCAAAAATCGTGCCTGTTACTGAGATGTTGTGTTCTGAAAAAAAACGCAGGGAAATATCAACAGAGTTAAGAAACAGAATAAAGGCAGAGCAGGGCAGAGCGATTGTAAATGAAGAATATATCGCAAATATGGCATCGGATGCGGAGAGCTTTGACGAGCGTGTCCGCTTCCCGTCAATGGATAAATATGTTCAGCTTATTTACGGAGAAATTCCGTCAATTATCGACTATTTCGATAATAACGAGCTGATTTTTATCGCCGATCCCAAGCGTATAGGTGAGCGTGGCGAAACCTTTGAATGGGAGAAAAACGAGCTTATTGCAGGTCTTAAATTAAAAGGTGTTGTAGGCGATATAGAAAGCCGATTTTATCGCAGCTATCCACAGCTTGTCGGTGAGCTGTGCAAAAAGCGGACAATTCTGCTTGAGCCGATTAATCACACGAAAAACGATTTTGAATGTAATATGCGTGTCGACTTCAATACACGCACAACAGTTTCATTTCACGGCAAGATTGAATATCTTTATGAGGATGTAAAGAAATGGAAAAAAGATAAATACACCGTTATTATCCTTGTATCGGCACGTGGCAGAGGCGAAAATCTTGCAGGAGTCTTAAATGAACGTGGGCTAAGTGCACGTGTCAGCTATGACGGAGAGGACTTTGACAAGGGCGAGATTGTCATAATGCGGGGCAATATCAACAAGGGCTTTGAATATCCTGATCTAAAGCTTGTTGTGGTAAGCGACCGTGAGATTTTCGAGGTGAAGAAAAGCCGCCGCAGACGTGAGAATGACAATGCAAACCGCATTAAATCCTACAATGACATAAATCCGGGTGACTACGTAGTTCACGTATCGCACGGAATCGGTCAGTATATGGGTACGGAGAAAATGACGGTAAACCGCACTGTTAAGGATTATCTGCGTATTCAGTACGGCGGTACGGATGTGCTTTATATCCCGATTGACCAGCTTGATTTGCTGTATAAATACAACGCAAATCCCGATAAGCCTGTGAAGCTAAATAAGCTTGGTACGCAGGAATGGACGAGGGCAAAGGCAAGAGTAAAGAAGGTTACGGAAGAGCTTGCACAGGAGCTTATTGCCCTCTATGCCAAGCGTGCACAGACCGAGGGCTTTGCATACAGTGCAGATACCGTATGGCAGCGTGAATTTGAGGATACCTTTGTGTATCAGGAAACAAGTGACCAGCTTCGTTCCATTGAAGAGGTCAAGGCGGATATGGAAAAGAAAAAGCCTATGGACAGACTGCTCTGCGGCGACGTGGGCTTCGGTAAAACAGAGGTGGCACTGCGTGCGGCATTCAAGGCGGTAAACGATTCGAAGCAGGTCGCATACCTTTGCCCGACAACCGTGCTTGCAATGCAGCACTATGAGACGTTTTTAAAGAGAATGAAGGGATTCCCGATAAAGGTGGAAATGCTTTCACGTTTCAGAAGTGCAGCGGCACAGAAGCAGATTTTAAAGAAGCTTAAAACGGGCGAAATTGATATAATCATAGGCACTCACCGTCTGCTGTCAAAGGACATTATATTTAAGGATTTAGGACTTTTAATCGTAGACGAGGAGCAACGCTTCGGAGTTGCACATAAGGAAAGAATAAAGGAACTTAAAACCAACGTTGACGTACTGACAATGACGGCAACGCCTATTCCGAGAACTCTTCATATGGCAATGACAAGCATTCGTGATATGAGCGTGCTGACGGAGCCACCGTCTAACCGCTATCCGGTACAGACCTATGTAATGGAGTTTAATCCGTTGGTTGTGCTTGACGGAATAAGAAACGAGCTTTCACGAGGCGGTCAGGTGTATTATCTATATAACCGTGTGCGTGGAATCCACACAAAGGCGGCGTGGCTTAAGGAATGCTTCCCGGAGAAAAACGTAGTAGTGGCACATGGCAAGATGCACGAGGATGAGCTTGAAGAAATTATGATGGGTATGATTAACGGCGAGATTGACATACTCGTGTGTACCACAATTATCGAAACCGGACTTGATATTCCAAATGCAAACACGATGATAATTGAAAATGCGAATAAGATGGGGCT
>JAZQHZ010000327.1:0-7024 GCA_045540855.1 Clostridia bacterium | reverse complement strand
TCTTGCCTCGCCGTCCCATTCAACCACGCAAGCCATCGCCTCGCTGATTGCACGCACCGGTACCATTGTACGGTCATTTATAATTTTAGCCGGAACGTCAAGAGTTACGGTTGCTTCCTCAGCCGCCTCGCCTACCGAGTCAACGATAACCATATCAGCCGAGTCAATTGTGAGCTTGACTGTCTTGTTATGCTCGGCAGTGATTGCCTTTGTTGATGTAACGGTTCTTGTTTCGCCGTCCCATTCAACAGTTGCACCAAGTGCCTCAAAGATTGCACGCATCGGAACGAGAGTTCTGTCGTTCTCGATTACAGGTGCCTGGTCAAATTCCACGTTTGTGCCGTTTACCGATACGGTGATATCACCGTCAGCAAAGGCTGTTGTAGCTGTTAAAGCAGCAGTAGCCGCCACAGCAATGATTTTCTTGTTCATAATTTTTTGTTCTCCTTTTTTATATGTTTTAAATTAGTGTTTCATAATTCCGAATTCCGAATTCCGAATTGATAAATCATTGGTCAAAGACCAATGATTTATTTAACCAATCCAAACGCATCAACGATTTCGTCAATCTCATCGTCCTTGATTGCGACAACCTCGCCTAAATCCTTTGCGGCGATAATTGCCCTTGCACTGTATTCCGCAACCTCAAGACGGTCAAACGCATTGAGCAGGCTGTTACCTGTTACGATTACACAGTCGTTACTGATAATCGCAATCGGTGTGTTCTCCTTGAATACCGAAGCAGTTTCCACCGGCTTTAAGTAATTCGCACCGAATTCCAGCTTCGGAATTGTACGCATTAAGATATAGCTCTCCGGAATAGTTCTCGAATCAAGCGGTTCCTCCGTTACTGCAAACGACATAATGCAGGGCGGATGTGCTATGATGATTGAGTTGATATGCGGATGCTGGCGGTAAATTTCACGGTGCAACAGGGCACTTCGTGACGGACGCTTGCCCATCTCCTTAAAATCGCCGCTTATCTTTACAATATCCTCCGGCTCAAGGTACTTTCTGTCCGTACCTGACGGAGTGATGATAAAGCTGTCGCCATCAATTCTCTGCGAGAATGTACCCTGAGTACTGTTCACAAGCTGCTGATTATACGCACGCTTTATCAGCTTACACATCTCAGCTCTTGCCGCCTTTTCCTCGCTTGAGATTTTATTTGCCACAAACTCGTCCATTGCGATATGCTGGCGTGACTTGTACCAGTCAATCTGCTCCGAGGTGAGCGGCTTCGGCGTACCGATGTTATGTGCATCAATTTCAAGACGTGCCGAGAAATCAAGCGTTTCAAAGGACTTAAACGCATCAAACATCGACTTCGCACCGATAACCACGCCGTGGTTTTCAAGAATTACAGTGTTATATCCCTTTTCAAATTCCTCACTTATCTTTGCACCGAGGTCGTCCGAGCCGGGCAGACCGTATTTCGCCATACCGATTTTACCGCACGAGAAACGCACGTTAGGTATAAGGCTTGTATTCGGCAGCTTTCTCACGATTGAGAACGCCACCAATGCCGGCGGATGTGCGTGAAGCACTGCCTTTAAATCGGGACGTGTCTTATAGATATGCTGATGGAACGGATACTCGCTTGACGGCTTATGATTACCCACAATTGTACCGTCCGGCTTAATGCAGATCATATCATTACGTGTAAGCGAGCCCTTGTCGATAGAGCCCGGAGTTATCCAGATATCGCCATTGTCGTCAAGGATTGACAGATTACCGCCCGAGGTGGTAGTCATACCGTAGCCATAAATACGTTCCATAAACATCACCAGCTGATCAGCCGGATGAAGCATTTCCAGTTTCATAAAAATCACTCTCCTTTTATTTTGTAAATTTGGGATGTTGGGTCGTAGATGTAGGGGGGGAACGTGTTCGCCCGTTTTCCCAATATCCGTGGTTATCCCCGGCGAACACGGTTCGCCCCCACAACCAACATTTCAAGCACAACTCTCCGATAATCCCAAAATTTACCTAAAATTTCTTCCTACATATATTTTATACCAACTAAACCCGTTTGTCAAGGGGATTTATTGTCGCATTTTAAGGATAAAAAGGGCTTGCAATTATGAATAAAACGTAGTATAATATAGCTACGGGTGGTATTCATCGTGAAACTGCACCGGATTACAATTGATGAGCTATGCTGTTATTGCATAACCGTTACCGATTAAGGAACGGATTTATTTCAGTGTGCTCTTTTGTTTTCTGATTTCACGAGGCAGTACATCCGTACTGTCTATTTTATTTTTAATACTGAAAGAAATTTTTGCAGATTACCTTCAGAAGGAACGACGGCGTATGCGGATACTCCGAGTTCCTGATGAAGGTGAGATGCGGAAATTTATTCAGTATCAGTTTTGTGAAAGGAACTATTATGAAGAATACAACAACTACATTTGCCGAAGCAAAGAGATGTGGCACAAAGCTTTCAATGCTCACAGCATACGATTTCACAACCGCTTCACTCGTTGACAAGGCAGGAATAAACGCAATATTGGTCGGCGACTCACTTGGTATGGTAATGCTCGGCTATGAGGACACAATCTCGGTTACAATGGAGGATATGATTCACCACAGTGCGGCGGTATCAAGAGGTGCAAAGAACGCACTTGTTGTATGCGATATGCCGTTTATGTCATATCAGACCTCAGTATATGATGCAGTGGTAAACGCAGGCAGACTTATGAAAGAGGGCCGTGCAGGAGCAGTGAAGCTTGAGGGCGGCGTGGAATTCAAGGAGCATATCCGTGCGATTGTTAATGCATCAATTCCCGTTATGGGACACATCGGTCTCACACCGCAGTCAGTGAACGCCTTCGGTGGCTTCAAGGTACAGGGAAAGACAATTGAAAGTGCAAGAAAGTTAATTGAGGATGCAAGGGCAGTTGAGGAAGCAGGTGCATTTGCGGTGGTACTGGAGTGTGTACCGTCAAAGCTGGCAGAGCTTGTTTCCAAGAGCATTTCAATCCCGACAATCGGAATAGGTGCAGGAGCAGGCTGTGACGGACAGGTGCTGGTATACCAGGATATGCTCGGAATGTATGACAGAATTGCACCGAAGTTTGTAAAGGTATTCGGCAACGCAGGCGAAGTGATGACGCAGGCATTTATGGCATATGACAAGGAAGTTAAGGAAGGCACATTCCCGGGCGAGGAGCACGGGTTTAAGATAGATGACGGAATTTTGGAAGAAATCCGTTCATTAATTCACAATTCATAATTCACAATTGAATGTGATTTTTCATCCTTCGGATGAAAAATTATTTTAAATTAATGTTTATACGTGCGTTTGTAGGGGACGATGCCCTCATCGTCCCGCAAAATCACACCGAATTTGCCCATTGTTATGCCGCTGGCATAACAATGGTGGGACGTTGAGGGCAACGTCCCCCACACCTTTTATTCAAATTCGGCAAAGCCGCTAAACATTAATTTATCGCCATAGAGAAAGGAAAAACAACAATGCAAATAGTTAAAACAATAGAAGAAGTAAGAGCAATCGTCAAGGCGTGGAAGCGTGACGGGCTCAGCGTGGGACTTGTTCCTACAATGGGCTACCTCCACGAGGGACACAAAAGCCTTATCGTGCGTGCCGCATCGGAGTGTGACAGAGTTGTAGTCAGCGATTTCGTCAACCCGACACAGTTCGCACCGAACGAGGACTTTGAAAGCTATCCGCGTGATATTGACGCAGATGCAAAGCTCTGCACCGAAGCAGGTGCACACCTCATATTTAATCCGGAGCCGGAGGAAATGTATGTTGATCCGCTGTGCTTTGTAGATATGGACAAGATTACAAAGGTACTGTGCGGCAAAACCCGCCCGATTCATTTCAAGGGCGTATGCACAGTTGTGTCAAAGCTGTTTAACATCGTTGCAGCCGACAAAGCATATTTCGGCGAGAAGGATGCACAGCAGCTTTGCGTTATAAAGAAAATGGTTAAGGATCTGAACTTCGATATCGAAATCGTGGGCTGCCCTATTATCCGTGAAGAGGACGGACTTGCAAAATCGTCACGAAACACATACCTAAGTGCCGACGAACGCAAGGCGGCATTATGCCTTTCACGTTCATTAAAGCTCGGTCGTGAGATGATAGATAACGGCGAAAAGGATGCGGACAAGGTCGTTTCAGCAATCAGGGCAGAAATCGAAAAGGAGCCTATGGCAAAAATCGACTACGTGGAAATGGTTGACCTTGATACTCTCGAAAGCATCAACGAGGTCAAAGCACCGCTTCTGACTGCAATGGCGGTTTATGTGGGAAAGACACGTCTGATAGATAACTTTATTATTGAATGAGGAATTAACAATGAATATAACAATGCTAAAGGGAAAAATCCACCGTGCCACTGTCACTCAGGCAGAGCTTGACTATGTCGGCTCAATCACTGTTGATATGGATCTGCTCGATGCCGCAGGCATACTGGAGTATGAAAAGGTGCAGGTGGTTGACATAAACAACGGCGAACGCCTTGAAACCTACACCATCGCAGGCGAGCGGGGCTCAGGCGTGATTTGCTTAAACGGTGCAGCGGCACGTTGTGTGCAGAAGGGCGACAAGGTCATCATTATGGCATATTGCACCATGAGTGCGGACGAAGCAAAAACACACCGTCCGAAGGTGGTATTTGTCGGCGAGAAAAACGAAATCAGCTCAGTTGCACAATACGAAAAGCACGGCGAAATAAAATAAAACAAAAGCACAGGTATCCTTGCCCATACCTGTGCTTTTACTTTTCGGGGCAAAGCCCCTCTATGCTTTACAGCAGCTCAGACCATCCCGTAATATAATGGTCCGATAGCTGTTTAAGCCTGTCTGTTTCGTCCCTGTTGGACTCATCATACACCGCACAGGTCATAAACCCTGCATTCTTTGCGGTATTGATTCCCTGGACGATGTCCTCGAATACCATACATTCACCCGGCTCCACTCCTATCCGCTTCGCCGCAAGCAGGTATACGTCGGGCTTGCTCTTATTCACGCCCACCTCTGCCGAAAATGCGTATTCGTCTATGTATTCAAGTATACCAAGCCTTTTAAAGGTAGTCTTACACATACCCTCATAGCCCGAGGTTGCAACTGCAATTTTAACTCCGTCCTCGTGCAGATGCTTTAAATACTTATCCACATCTGCCTTGAGAGTGATATTCGTCTCATATTCCACATTAACCATCTGCCGGAAATCCTCATAAATTTCCTCAAACGTCATCCCAAGCCCAAGCTCTTCATTAATTTGCGGCAGGCTTTCGTCAAGCGTCATCTCCTTATAGGTCAGTGCCTTTTCAGGAGTAAGCACATAGCCGTGCTTTGCAAAAAAGCTTTCCGTCACCTTTCCCCACACGCCCATGGAGTCAAGAATAGTTCCGTCAACATCAAAAATTGCACCCTTCATTTTTTCACCTCACATTTAAGTATAACATACATTTAAAAAATTTTCAAGTAAATTTACAAATTCTCTATTGTAACGAAACAAAAAATATGCTATAATATAGCTGATATTCATTTAAGGAGGAGAAGCTTATGTCTAATGTATGGCATGATGTAAGCCCGAAGCGAATTTCACCGGATAAGTTCTTAGCCGTAATAGAAATCCCGAAGGGCTGTAAAAATAAATATGAAATGGATAAGGAAACAGGTCTCTTAAAGCTTGACCGAGTTCTTTACACCTCAACCCACTACCCGGCAAACTACGGATTCATTCCGCGTACCTATGCCGATGACAAGGACCCGCTTGACGTGCTTGTAATCTGTCAGGAGGAGATTATTCCGATGACACTGGTAGAATGCTACCCGATAGGCGTTATGAAAATGATCGATGACCACAGTATGGACGAGAAAATCATTGCTATCCCGGTAAATGACCCGTCATATACAGACTACACCGATATCAATCAGCTTCCGGCGCATATGTTCGAGGAAATCAAGCATTTCTTCCGTGTATACAAGACACTCGAGGGCAAGGAAACAGTTGTAAACGAGGTTATGGGACCTGACGAAGCGAAGGAAATTATCGCAAAATGTATTGCAATGTATAAGGATGAGTATTGTTAATGAAGCTTGATATCAAAAACATAAAATTTGAAAAGGTGCGTTTCAATAAATTTGAAAAAACACCGCAAAATATCATAACTCTGTCACTTGCCGTTGCTGTGGCAATCCTTGCAATAACCCAGACCGTAACGGGAATAAGCTGCGCAAGGCTTGCAAAGCGTTACAGCAATCAGAAGGAATTAAACGTAGAGCTTACGGCGATGCTTGAGGCAAATGCAAACGGTGCCACTGCACCCACGCAGTCCGAGGCACGTCCACGCCGCGGCTCCTGGACGCAGCTTCCGGACGAAATTGTGGAGAAGATAACAAATAACACGCTTATGAGCGATTCGCCCGTAAAGGCGGACGACCTTGCGTATCTGACTCTTCCCTACTGCGACTTTGACGGACAGGTTTCCGTAGGACATATGATATGCAACAAGCAGATTGCAGACGAGGTTTTAGACATTTTTGAGGAGCTATATACCAACACATACCCGATAAAGAGCATAGAGCTGCCGGAAAACTTTGCCGACAAGCAGACAACAGTGCTTACAAGCCTTGAAGCGGCATCAAAGGGCTCGAACAACACAAGCTGTTTTATGTACAGAAGAAACGGCAGTGAGTTTGACAAATCCGCATACGGAATGGCAATTGATATCAATCCGCTCTTAAATCCCGACACTACCGCCGCCGACACAATGCCGCGTAACGCAATACGTTACAAGGATAGAGAAAACGCACAGCTCACCTATACAGAGGGCTGGGCATTCATAAAGCCGGATTCGGATATTATAAAGATATTTGAGAAATACGGCTGGAAATGGTGCGGAGACGAAGGCAATTACGGAAGATTTGAAAAAACAGCTTAACGGCTTTGCCGTTAAGCTGTTTTTTAATGAGTAATGCGTAATTAATGCTGACGCTGAATTGTTTACAATTCAAATTTGGGTTTGTCGGGATGTTTAAATT
>JAZQHZ010000326.1:0-5971 GCA_045540855.1 Clostridia bacterium | reverse complement strand
AGGACAAAATAACAATGAACATTGAAATAGAGATGGAAAATGGCGGAATCATTTCCGCAGAGCTTTACCCGGAGGTAGCTCCGATAACAGTTGAAAACTTTGTAACTCTTATTGAGGATAATTTCTTTGACGGACTTATCTTCCACCGTGTAATCGCAGGCTTTATGATTCAGGGCGGCGGCTATGATGCAGACGGCAATCATCACGAGGCGGCATCAATCAAGGGCGAGTTCGAGAAGAACGGTGTAAAGAATGATTTAAAGCACACAAGAGGTGTTCTGTCAATGGCAAGAACAATGTTCCCGAACTCAGCTTCAAGCCAGTTCTTCATTATGCACGAGGATGCACCGCATCTTGACGGTCAGTATGCGGCGTTCGGTATGGTTACAGACGGCATGGACGTAGTGGATGAAATTGCAGAGACTGCAGTAGATTACCAGGATAAGCCGATTGAGGATATTGTTATAAAGACGATAAGATTAGTTTGATGAATACAAAACAGCTGTTGCATTTGCAGCAGCTGTTTTGTATTTCAAATTTGGGTTTATCGGGGTGTTGTGTTTGAAATTATATTTGTAGGGGCGAACCGTGTTCGCCCGGGATAACCACCGATATTGGGTAAACGGGCGAACGCGGTTCGCCCCTACACCTATCATTGTTTGTTTGATGTAAATTTGCAAACATAATTAATTACGCATTACGCATTGCGAATTACGCATTGTTGGGATTTATCCAAACGATAAACCCAAATTTACACACAAAAAGAGCCGTTATCAAACGGCTCTCCATCTTATCCCATTATCATAAAATACGCAATAACCACAATTCCCAGCACAATCCTGTAATATCCGAACGACTTGAAATCGTGCTTTCTTACATAATTCACCAAGCCCTTAATCGCAACCATCGACACCGCATACGCTACCACCATTCCCGATAACAGCACCGCAATGTTCTGTACATTAAGTACCTCGTCCGTTGTCACAATCTTTAACAGGCTCACACCTACCATAACCGGGATTGCAAGGAAGAACGAAAACTCCGCTGCCAAGCCTCTTGAACAGCCTATTATCATCGCACCTAAAATCGTAGCTCCCGAACGTGATGTTCCCGGAATAATTGACAGCACCTGAAACATTCCTATCAATAACGCAGTCTTATACGTCATCTGGTTCATATCCTCAACAAGTGCATTCTTGCTCTTGCGTTCAATAAACAAAAATGCTATTCCGTATACGATAAGCATCGCCGAAACCACATACCAGTTCTCGAACTTTTCCATAAAATCATTCAGGGCAAGACCAATCACCGCCGCAGGCAGACACGCAACCACTACCTTGAACCACATCTGCCACGTATCCTGCTTTTCCTGTGCAGTCTTGGACGGTGAAAACGGGTTGAGCTTATGGAAATACAGCGTCACCACCGCCAGAATTGCTCCAAGCTGTATCACGTATATGTACAAATCACTCGAAGTAAAGCCCTCATTACCCAAAAACTCGTTAACAAGAATCATATGCCCCGTTGAGCTTATCGGCAGCCATTCGGTTATACCCTCGACTATACCCAAAAATATAGATTTCAGAATTTCAATAATCGCCACTTAACCGCCCTCCGATTACTTATTATACTTCTCTTTCACATACGAAATCACCATATTAGCCGCAGGTTCAATTCCAAGTGCCGCAGTATTCAGACAAAGGTCATAGTTGCCCATAATTCCCCAGTCATTACTGGTGTAGTATTCGTAATATGAACGGCGGCGCTTGTCAGTCTTTATTACAAGCTCTCTCGCCTTTGCCGGGCTCAAGCCAAGATTTTCCACAACTCTCTCAACTCTGTAATCGAGGTCGCCGTAAAGGAAAATACTCAATACCTCTACGCCCTCAACATTTCTCAGCACATAGTCCGCACTTCTGCCTACTATTACGCAGTCGCCCTTCTGTGCAATTTCCTTTATCACCTCTGACTGTGCAATAAAAAGCTTGTCATTTATCGGCATATCGTAGGGTGCCGGTGTATGTAAGCCGTGCATCGACATTCCGCCATGGGCAATTGAGTATAAAAAGCTGTTCGTTGCTCTCTCATCCGCCTTCTTGAGTGCATCCGGGCAAAGATTGCTCTTCTGTGCCGCAAGCTCTACAAGCTCCTTATCGTAAAACGGGATATCAAGTGCTTCCGCAATCTTCTGACCGATGTCAATACCCGCACTTCCGTATTGTCTTCCTATTGTAATTACTAATGACATAACATTACCTCCGTTCATCATTGATATAATTTTTTGTAATTTTCCCAGTTGTTATTTACCTTAACCACGTAGTTCCGCGTCTCCGGGAACGGTATATATTTAAGTGTGTCGCCATCGTCACTGTACCGGTCATCCTTGAGCCACGCCGATACATTTCCCATACCGCCGTTATATGCCGCCAGTGCAGTGTCAATATTTTCATATTCGTCTATAAGATGTCTCAGATACCGGCATCCGAATCTGATATTAGTTTCCGGATCCATATAATCATACGACTTGACTTCCATCTTTTTCGCCACCCATGCCGCTGTTTCTTCCGTCAGCTGCATAAGTCCGCCGGCATATGCCGATCTCGCCTCCGGCACGAAATTGCTCTCCACCTTTATCACCGCCATCACGAGATACGGGTCCAGCTTGTTCTGTGCCGAATATTTAACTATGTAATCGCTGTATGCCACAGGGAAGCTCGTCTGTTTTCCCACGTGATATCCGCTATTTATGCCGATAATTGCGGTTACTATTGCAAGTACCGCAAGCAAAAGCTTAAACAGTTTACTCAAATTCATACTCCTTTTTAATATTTACAACGATTTCGCTCACTTTATCAAAAAGCTCTGCCGAATCGCCGTTGTTTTCAATAACATATTTCGAGTTGCTGATATAAAATTCATCGTCCGGCTGTGCCGCTATGCGTCTTAATGCCGCTTCCTCGCTTATTGCGTCTCTCTCCATTATCCGCTTAAGCCGTACCTCATGCTCTGCAATCACCGACACAATAAATTCGCACTTTTCCTCCACCGGTCCGCCTATTATGACCGCACCGTCAACTGCCGCTATGCGTGGATTAACACTTGCAAGCTCAGCTGTTATTGCCTTATTTATATACTTATGCGTAACCTCGGTTAAAATTGCCAGCTTTTTCGAGTCGGTGAACACTATCTGTGCGGTTTTCGCACGGTTCATTGTGCCGTCTGAATTAAGTATCTCCTCTCCGAAATACGACACCAGAACTCCAAGGCATTCTTCGCCCGGCTCACATACCTTGCGTGCCACCTTGTCACCGTCTATTACATATACTCCCTGTTGCTTAAAAATCTCAGATACAGTGGATTTTCCGGCACCTGTGCCGCCTGTTATTCCAAATATCAGCATTTGCTACTCCTATATATTTTCAATCTGCCAGTCTATGGGCGTTTTTCCGTTTCGCTCTAAAAGCTCGTTTGCTTTTTTAAAGTGTCCGCAACCGAAAAATCCTCTGCTTGCCGACAATGGGCTCGGATGCACACTGGTTAAAATATAGTGCTGTGGGTTGGTTATGATTTCCATTTTCTCCTTTGCATTGTTGCCCCAAAGCAGGAATATTACCGGCTCTTCACGTTGGTTAAGCAGCTCAACCACTCGGTTCGTGAAAATTTCCCAGCCCTTGTTTCTGTGTGAATTTGCCGCACCGTCACGCACTGTGAGCGATGAATTAAGAAGCAATACACCCTGCCTTGCCCACTTTTCAAGGTAGCCGTTGTTAGGTATGTAACAGCCAAGCTCGTTATTGAGCTCCTTATACATATTCACAAGCGACGGCGGAATTTTTACGCCCTTCTGCACCGAGAATGCAAGCCCGTGTGCCTGCCCGACCTCGTGATACGGGTCCTGACCTAAAATCACCACCTTGACATCCGAATACGGAGTCCATTTCAGTGCATTGAAAATATCGTGCATATCGGGATGAATGGTGTGTGATGAATATTCACTTTTTAAAAATGCTCGCAGCTTGAGATAATACTCCTTATCAAACTCGCCTTCAAGAATTTTATCCCAATCGTTTCCTATATTAACCAACTGATTCACCTCTTTATATGCCTTTTTATTATTATACCAAATTTCGCAGCAAAAAGCAAATATTTTAGAGAAAAAAGTGTAATATTTTTATATTTCAGTTTCCGACATATTTCTTCACACAAAAAAAAGAAGGAAAGCTTTCGCTTTCCTTCTTAAAATCTATCAAGATTTATCAAATTACTGAGCAACCTGATATAAGTTGTAGATCATCTGAGCTGCCTGTGCTCTTGTAGCTGCTGCTGTCGGCTCAAATGTTGTTGCTGATGTACCATTCATTACGCCTGCAACGTTGAGTGCATTAACTGCATTGATTGACCAATCACCGATCTGTGCTGCATCTGCCCAAACTGTTGCTTCCTTAACTGTCGGAAGAACTGTCTGTCTAGCCTGAGTAGCTCTGTACATCATTAATGCCATTTCCTGTCTTGAAACAAGTGCATCCGGTCTGAATGTACCATCCGGGTAACCTGTAACGATACCAAGCATTGATGCTGCCTCGATATAATCGAAGTACCATGCTCCAACTGTTGTATCTGAGTATGTTGCTGTTGTGTATACACCACTCGGTACTGTGATACCAAATGTTGTCATAACTAACTTAGCAAACTCTGCTCTTGTGATGCTTGCGTTCGGATCAAACTCTGTAGCTGATCTACCGTTTACAATACCTCTTGCAGCTAAGAAGTTGATAGCATCTGCTGCCCAAGCTGCTGAGCCTAAGTCTGTAAATGTTACCGGTACTACTGTGTCACCTGTCCAGAGACCGTTTGAACCTACTGTACCGCCAGCGATTGTACCAACTGAACCTGAACCTGTTCCGGCACCGCCTGAACCTGAACCGTTGCTGCTGCTTGATGTAATCTTAACTGTGATATCATCTGAGTAATCACCTAATGTTACTGTTACATCTGTACCCTTTGATGTTGTCTTAGCCTTTGTTGCGATTGTAGCTGTGATCTTATTACCATCGATCTTAACCTTTACACTCTTGATGTAATCGCTGTCATAATCGAAGTCGAAATCATCTGCATCGTAATCTGCAACATCAAGGTCAGTTAACTTAATCTGAACACTCTTTGAGCTGCTCTTAGCAATGCTGATTGATGCCTTAGCCCACTTGATTCCCGGCTCATCATCTGTATCCGGTGTCGGTGTCGGTGTCGGCTCTTCCTCTTCCGGAGCTGTTGTACCCTGGTCAACCTTTGTGCCATCAGCGTTGAGTGCTGCGTCAATTACTGTATCCTCATCATAGATTACTAATGTGATGTCGTTGATAACGTCTGCAACTGCGCCATCGTATCCCCAAATCTTGTTGAAGAACTCTGTCTCTGTTAATGCGTTACCCTGTGCATCCTTAGCAACGTAGTCTGTACCATATACGCCCTCTGTTGTGATTGTGATATATGAACCCTCTGTTGCCTTATCAGCATCTAACATATCCTTAAGAGCTACTTCCTGAGCTGCTTCCGGCTCAGCTGTCGGCTCCGGTGTCTCTGTCGGTTCTACCGGAGGCTCTGTTGCTGCCGGTGTCGGCTCAAATGCTACGTATGTAGCCGGTAATAAGTCAACACCCGGTTCACCATCACCGTATAACTCAACATCACCTGTTGCATCTGAACCTGCTACTGTTGATGCTGTACCTAATGATACTACAAACGCATCTGTAAGTGCTTCCTTAAGTGTTACCTTAAATGTAGCCACTACATTGTCTGTTGTTGTCTGATATACGCTTCCTGCTAATGATACTCTGTACTCGCCCTTATCTGCGATCATTGCCTTGTTCTCATTTGAAAGCACTCCCTGAAGAGCTGTGCTTACCATTGAAACATCTGCCACATTTGTCTGATCAAATGTTAATGCAATTGTTGATCCTGAAATACCATTGCT
>JAZQHZ010000325.1:0-5229 GCA_045540855.1 Clostridia bacterium | reverse complement strand
TCCCATGCGGTCAAGCATCAGACCATACAAAAGCTTTGCACTGTCAGAAACATTTTTAAACTCAGGCGATGTAATCAAAATCTTTGGAATGCGGTAAAATACAAACTGCTCCGATTCGCTTCCATAAAAATAATCTAATTCCATTTTCTTTTCCTCCTTAATTTTTTGCAAAACAAAAAGACCTAAACTTCATTTGAAATTTAGGTCTAAGCTCCATATTAAATTTTATATATTATTTAATTTTAACATAATCTTTCAAATAAGCATATTTGCACTAACTTGTAAGATTACTTGTGAGATAACTTGTGAGATAACTTGTGGGGTAATACCCTTTCTCCCTATCAATTCTTTTCCCTTTATCATCATATTCCACTTTGTTAATATAATAATCCACTTATATATTATACCACAACTTTTATCTAAAATATCACACTAAGACTTCTACATTCCTTAAATCTCTGTAAATTCTCTGTAAATTTCACGCTGTCACTTCAAAAAACGCAGTATTTTCAAGGGTTTAAGGCTTTTGTTAGTATCTTGCCGTGGCAGACGAATAATACTTTTATCATCTTTCCGATCCCCAGTATCTTGTCCAGTTATATAATCGCTTCGGCTGCTTGCGTGTACCCTGAGCTGCCGCCTTTGTGAGGTCAGTTTTCTCGGTTGAATATACGATAAGTCTTTCGTTATCGTACACAATAAGCTGTGATAAGCCGTCGCCTGTAAGGTCTGCCCAGATACAGTGTCCCTCAATCGGGAACTCTAAAACGCAGTTCATTTCTCCGTCATATACACCGCCGTTCAGACCGCCGCCACGACGGTACGCAAGTATATAGTCACGGTTGCTTCTCTCAAAGCCGCATAAAACCGTAACAATTGTTGACCAGCCGATTGTCTTTCTGTCCTCCTTGAAAAGGCTCTTTGCGTTGCAGTCAAAGATGAACACGCTGTCCTTACCGTTTTCACCCACACGCACAATTCTGTCAAGACCGGCAATCTGCAAGCCCTCCATCTCCGGGAAGAATTTGCCCGGTGCAATGTTCTGCGATTCCACCGTATCGGTAAATCTCCAGATGAGCTTACCGTCCGGAGTGTATGCAGTTGTATCCGCACCGCCTACCAATACCACCGGCTGACTGTTCTCGAATAAATCCGCCACCCAGATACAGTCTGCGTGATCCTCCATATCAATTCTCCACATCGGTCTGCCGTCCGCACTCAATACGGTATATCCTGCAATAACCTCGTCCTTGCCGTCGCCGTTTAAGTCATACACCCACGGATAGTGACCTATGTCACCGCTGAAAGTCCACATAACCTCAAAATTTCTGTCAAGTGCCCACATTTTATGATAGCGGTTCTTTAAAATCACGTTCTGTGCATAGCCCGTACCCTCAAGGTCTGCAAAGATAATGCAGTCGTGAGCCTGATCATCGGGAAGCGGGTGCTTCTCCTTGAGTGTGCCCGTTTTTCCGTCAAAAATACACAGCTCCTTGTTCATTATGCAGATAAACTCATTGTTTCCGTCATTATCAATATCATAAATCTGTGCCGGGATATCCGAACCGCTGTTTGTAACCTCCGGATCAGGCGTACCAATCTGCCATAATTGTTCACCCTCAAAGGTAAACGCAGTTGCACACTGTACCATATGCGGCACAAAGCGGTCATCAATACCGCCATCCGGCTGTACCATAACGTACTCCATTATACCGTCGCCGTTGATGTCGCCAAGCCACATTCTGCAGCCCTTTCCGGTGTTTTTGTATTCGATTTCACGAAGCTTATGTATGTTCATTTTTCTCTCTCCTTTTAAAATGAAATTTGTTTTAATTATATAAAGACTGTATAATCTAGATGCCGAGCATCTCAAATAAGCCCTTGCATTAAGATAGAAATAAAAAATTATTTTAATTCCCTAACTATATTTTTGCAATCTTCAGACCAAACATATATGTACCCATCATTAGATGCAGGAGCCGGACAGATAACAAAACTTTTATCATTATTCATTTCAATCCTTATTTCGTCAAATGTTTCTTTTGTCGGTTTTACAAAAGCTACTCTACCATCAATCCATTTTTCATATTCAACAACTACACTTTTAAACTCTATATTTTTAACAGAATCATATTCAAGTGTACAGCTTTCATTTCTAACTTTCTCGTATGTTATATGATCACAAATATCATTTGAAGAATTAAAAAAATCTTTAATCATTATCTTTGAGTATTTTTCTTTTTCTTCGCTAGTCATTGGTCTTAACTTAATTTCGAGCAAATCAACAAAATAATACTCTATTACCATACACATATCATTTTCAAATAAAATATATAGTTCTGTATCACTATCATACGAACGATAACCTTTATGTGTATCCCAAAAAGGAGATGTCAAAGTGAAGATTGATTTTATCTTTACATTTTGTAATTTCTTTAATATTTCTTCAAAAAAACATGCGTGCTTCTGATTTTTTGGATAAAACCATTTTATCACTTCCTTCCAACAATATCCTACACATCTTACTAAACCAATATTAGGCTATAACACTATTGATTTTTTTATCTTCGCCAATTGAATGATTTGTATAACAAATAACAAAATATGTGCTATCCCTGCAATCCACGACACTACAAAAGCCACGTTTGTAAAATCATCATTACGAACCAAATTAAACAAGCAATATGAAGGTCCCATATCTCCACTATCCGGCAATAAAATCCAGAATACTAAATATGTAATAACGAAAAGGAAGTTGCTTGCCTTTAGCCATCGAAATTCATTAATATATTGTGCTGCATATAAATTTGTAACCAAAAATACAATCGGATGAATTATTGGTATTAACGTCAATATCATAATATATCTCAACCATCCCATATTAAATCTCAAGGATAAGGCGGCAATAATAATACAAATTACAGATACAATCAAAGTTTTTTTATATTTAAACAAATTATTCCTTTTTATTAATTTTATTGCTTGTATAATTCCAAAAATAACAAGTCCAACTATTACTAAAAATTGTGCACTCTTCAACAGAATTGAAAAAACATAACCACCAATTGTAAGTATTTTTTCCGTAGTCATATAATCTTTCTCCTTCCAACAATATCCTGCACATCTTACTAAACCAATATCAGGCTATAACATTACTCATTTGTCAATGAAACAAATACCAGCTCCGATTGGTTTTCTCCATATAAACAGCAATGCAAATCAGTAACAAGTGCAATTTTTACAGTGCCGGAAATCTTGTCTGTTTTTATTTTGTAATTAACTGTTTTCAGACGACTATCGAAAGCGGCAAATAAAATGATTATTATAATAATTAAAAACGTCATTGCAATTTTTAATATTTTTTTCATAATATTACCCTTTCAATACTTTTCCCATAAAAACCTCCTATTCCGAATTTCTCACATCGCAGTGCAAGGTATATCGCAAATTCCGTCAGGAAGTTATATCGCTTAATTTTATCGTTTTACGATTAAATTAATTATATCACACCAAAACATTATTATCAAGACTTATTTGACAAAAAAGAGTGCTGCATTGGCAACACTCTTTACATTCATTCTTAAAGTACCTTATTAAGGAAGTCCTGTGTTCTCGGATGCTGCGGATTATTGAAAATCTGCTCCGGAGTGCCTTCCTCCACGATTACACCGCTGTCTACAAAAAGTACTCTGTCTGCAACCTCACGGGCAAAGCCCATTTCGTGTGTTACGCAGACCATTGTCATTCCGTTACGTGCAAGATCCTTCATTACGGCAAGTACCTCGCCTACCATTTCCGGGTCCAACGCACTCGTCGGCTCGTCAAAGAGCATAATATCCGGGTGCATACATAACGCACGTGCAATTGCAACTCTCTGCTTCTGTCCGCCCGAAAGCTGTGACGGATATGCGTATGCCTTATCAGTAAGGCCTACCATCTCCAGAAGACGCATTGCTTCCTTCTCTGCCTCCTCCTTGGTTGCCTTTTTAAGGTCAACCGGAGCAAGAGTAAGGTTTTCCATAACGTTTAGGTTATTGAAAAGATTAAAGTGCTGGAATACCATTCCGATGTTCTCACGAACCTTATTGATATTGATTTTCTTATCACTTATACAGTATCCGTCTACTATAATCTCACCGCTGGTTATTGTTTCAAGCTTGTTAAGACATCTGAGGAACGTGGATTTACCGCTTCCCGACGGTCCTAAAATAACAACAACCTCACCCTCGTAAATATCTGTTGTGATATCTGATAAAACTTCAAGCTTACCAAACTTCTTCTTAAGATTTGTTACATGGATTTTTACATTTCTATTATTATCTACCACGGTTTAATCTCCTTTCCAAAGCCTTGGCAACCTGCTGCAGAGCTAAAATAACTACAAGATACATAATTGCAACTACTGTCCATACCTGGAAGGACTTGAATGTGATTGCAATAACGTTCTGTGCCTTGTTTACCAGCTCCGGGAAACCAATAACTGAAAGGATTGATGTATCCTTTAAGGTAATAATGAACTGGTTTACGATACTCGGAATCATATTTCTGATAGCCTGCGGAAGCACTACCCTGAACATTGATCTCCAATATGTAAGTCCTAAGCTTCTTGCAGCCTCCATCTGACCGGGGTCAATTGACTGAATACCCGCTCTTATAATCTCTGACATATACGCACCGCAGTTTAAGGCAAGACAGATTGTACCTGCAATAAGCGGAGTAAATGTCATAGAAACACCGAATATTGTTCTGAATCCGTAGGGGACACCGAAATAAACGAAAAACGCCAATACTATCATCGGTACACCTCTTATGAGGTTTACATATACCGATGCGATTGCCCTGCTTACCTTGTTGTCTACTACACTGGATAATCCGAAGATGATACCCAGAAGACATCCGAAAAACAAACCAAGAAGTGCAAGCAGCAGGGTCTGTCCCATTGCCATCAGAAGCAATAAACCGTAGTCCTGTATAATCTGGCTCATAAATTCCTCTCCATACATTCTATAAGGCATCGGAAGTATTTATCCAATGCCTTATAGTTAATTTTCAATTTAACTAATCAACAAATTATTCGCCGAGATACTTTGCGATAATCTCGTCGTACTTTCCGCTCTCCTTGATGTTCTTGAGACCTGCATTGAACTTGTCAATAAGCTCCTGCTTTGACTCATCAAAGATTGCCATACCGTACTGTGCCGGATCGTTCTCTGTGCCGTCAACAAACTT
>JAZQHZ010000324.1:0-9236 GCA_045540855.1 Clostridia bacterium | reverse complement strand
CCAAGAGACCCGTTTACGGGTAGCAAGTAAAATATGCGTGGCTGGCAGGCCAACACAAAACGCACTTGTGCGTAGCCAGTAAAGATTAGGGCTATGCCCGAAAATGAAATACCACCCGCTATGCGGGTGGATATTTATTTTCTCAATTCCCTTACACGTCTGAGCAGGTATTCATACGAATTTTTCTCCGGCTCTGCTATTACCTCGTCCATTAATGCACGCATCAGCTCGGTTGTTTCTCTGCCCGGACGGATGCCCTGCTTTTGTAAGTCCTTTGCATTGACCTTCAAATCCTCGTAACGGTACGGCTCTCCGCTTTCCATTACCTGCCGTGCTATCTTTGCCGCCGCATTTATGCGACGGTATTTTTCGGTGAAATATTTCGGATTTTTCGCCATATTATCGGCAGTCTGGAGCTGCATCAGCTTTTCAAACAGCACTCCGCCTGTGCGGAGCATCATCTTTTTTACTTGATAATGGCTTGGCTCTACACGCACGTCGTGATTTTCAATCAACGTCAGTATGCTTCTTATATTATCCGACTCAATTCCGTAGCGGTGAAGAATATCGTCCGCTATCAGCCTGCTTTCACGGTGGTGACCGTAGAAGTGGATTATTCCGTTATTATCCGTACTTGAACAGCACGGCTTGCCTACGTCGTGAAGCAGTGCCGACCACCGCAGAACATAATCTCTGGGCGTGTTCTTCACTGCACACATTATATGCTCGCCTACGTCGTGGATGTGATACTTGTTTTTCTGCGGCTCACCGAAGCATCGGTCTAACTGAGGAATGAGATATTTCAGCAGACCAAGCTCGTGGAGCATACGGAAATAATCGGGACGTGGCGAGAGCAGGAGTCTTTCAAGCTCGTGCAGGACACTGCGGCAGTTTATCTGCTTTATTGCCACTGCACACACCGCTATAAGCTCTCTTGTATCATCAGCAAGGGTAAAGCCCAGCTCGGCACAGTGCCGCACTGCCTTTACCATAACTGCGGGATTGGCATAAATTGACTCGGTGGTGTTGTCACGCAGGCGGATTATTTTGTTTTCGATATCCTCCTTCGCACCGCAGATGTCTATAAGCCCGGTAACCTCGGAATATGCGGCGGAATCTATCGTGAAATCCTGTGTGGTGCATAATGCACCTGCATCGGGAATAGCTGAAATTACGGTGCAGTCGATTTTGTCTGCCAAAACGTGCATCCTGCCCTTGATTATGGTTGCACCGGGGAATATTTTTCGGAGTACTGACACAGGTGCGGCAGTGATTATGCGGCATTTGCCGGGCACGGCACCCATAAGGATTTCACGCAGGGCTCTGCCGTAGATATATGTTGTGTAGCCCGAAAACAGGTCAAGAATATTTTTGATGCTCTGCGGTATATCCATATCAACACTCCTCTCCATTTTATTATACCTATATTATATAAGATATTTATCAAAGTGTCAAGGGTGAGTTTTGGGATGTTTTGTTAAAAATATACAAAATACCACTGAAAAAAGGCAAAAATTCAGTGGCAATAAATACTGATTTGTAGTAAAATTATATCATCAAATAAAATCGCCTGTATTAGAGAGAGATATGGGTAATTATTAAGGAGGACGTTTTATGAAAAAGTCACGCATTTTAAGTGCAGTACTTTCAACAGCGATGCTCGCAAGCTGCTTCACAGGCTTCAGCGCAAGTGCAGCACCGGCTGTTGACGAATATGCAGCTCTTTCAGAGGCAAAGACATTTGACTTTACTTCAATGACAGCAGTTCCGGCATATTCAACAGAGACAGGCTCAGGCTTCGTTTCAACAACAACATCAGTGGCATCGTTCACTACTGTTGATGACAACGATACAACTGAGGGTACGGGAAGACAGGTTGCAGCAGTTGAGTCAATCACACTCGACGGCGGTGCAAAGGTAGTGGAGAGCGACGGTAGCTATATCGACGCTGAAAACTATGGCGGTTTAGTATTCAAGGCAGATGTTGAGCCGGGTATGTACAACGTAACAGTAGTAGGTATTGACGGCACATCAAGCTCAAATACTCAGGTTGCAATTTCAGGTATGCAGGCATCACGTCTTACAAGCGGCGGTGCTTGGGACAGTGCAGGTCTTGTAACAAAGACAGGCGTTGCAAAGTGGACAGACAACACATGGTCATATGACTATGTATCAGGCGAAGGCTTTATCGAGGTTGAGGTTGAGCCGGCTACAAAGCCGAGTGCAGATGCACCGAAGACAGTTGGCATTAAGTCAATCACAATCACACCGTTGGTGTATGAATATCCGACGGTTGATTTCCCGACAATCTTTGTTTTAGGTGATTCAACACAGAAGACATATACATGGGAAGAGAACGGCATGAGCGGTTACGGTCAGGTTCTCTACAAGATGTTTGACCTTGATAGATGCGAGGTAGTTAACTATTCAATGGGCGGACGTTCAATGAAGGCTAATTATCAGGAAGGTCGTTTCAATGACGTATTAGCAGCAGCTAAGCCGGGTGACTTTGTATTCATCCACTCAGCTCACAATGATGAGTCAACGGGTGCAACAGCAGGTCCGCAGGCGCGTTTTGGACGTGGTTCAAACGAGGCTACATATAAGAACTGGTTATATAAGGTTTATATCCCGTCAATGAAGGCTATGGGCGTTACTCCGGTTCTCGTATCATCAATGCCGAGACTTACAGGCTCAGGTGCTCCGAGAGATTACTTCACACCGAATTCACCGGTTATTATGAAGGAGGCTGCTCAGAATACAGAGGGTGTATTATTTGTAGACCTCTTCAGCGGTGCAATTGACTATCTCAATGCAATCGGCACAGAGGAAGCGAAGCATATCTATATGTCAATCGAGGCAGGTGAAACTGCAGGTAAGACCAACAGCGGTTCATACGCAAACGGTCACCCGGACAACAAGATTGACGGTACACACTATAAGGAAGCAGCTGCAAAGCAGTGGGCAAGAATCATCGCTGAGGATATTTATGCTCAGAAGGGTGCTCTTGCAGACCTTCTTGATGCTGACGTAAAGAAGGCATGTGAGGACGGCAACTGGACAGAGCACGTATTCCCGGAAATGGCAAACGACGTTTCAACAATCGGAAATACATCAGCAGAGACTAAGTCACAGGGCGACAACGCTTATTACAGAAACCAGATTGAGAAGATGCTTCAGCTTGGTGTTATGGCTAAGGACGCAGAGGGCAACTTCTATCCTCAGAAGGATATGACAGTAGGCGGCTTTGCAAAGGCTTTGACAGAGCTCTGGGATTTAGATGAAACAGTATTAAGCGAATATATGGACAACAGCGAGCCGGTTGAGACAGAGGCTCCGGCAACTGATGCACCGGTAACAGACGAGCCGGTAGTAACAGATGCTCCGACAGTAGATGCAGTTAAGATTGTAGCTACATATGATGCAGACGGCAGATTAGTAAGCGTTAAGTCAGAGGATATCAAGTACGACGGCACAGTTGAAAAGGTTGACGGTGCAAAGGTATTCGTATGGGATAGCTTAGACAGCATGAAGCCGGCAGTTGCTCCGAAGGCAGAGGCAGCTTCATTAGCAGAAGGTGCTGAGGGCGATTACTTACCGGTAAACGGCAAGTATGCGGAAGGCGATACAATTACAGCAGGCGACGTAATGATGGATACTGATTTAGTAACAGTTACAGCTTGCGGTGACACAACAACAGTTAAGGCAGGCGGCGGAACATTTACATCAAACCTCTGCTTCCAGTTAAGACTTGATAAGGATTATTCAGGTGATCCGGCAACAGTTGCAGGCAAGGCCGGTTCAATCGGCTTACTTGTAACACCGAAGGTAGACGGTAGACTCTCAATCGAGGCTAAGGTTGGTTCGGGCAAGACAATGAAGGTTACAGACGGCGCAAACACAATGGGAGAGTTCGCAAATGATACAGGTGCTTCACAGTTCCCGACAATCATTGCTGACTTAAAGGCAGGCGTAACATACTGCGTATTTGAGCGCGGCGGCACAGGCGAGGTTTACGGTATCAGATTCGTAGACGCAGCTAACGTTCCGACACCGACACCGGAGCCGACAGTAGACCCGAATGCTACTGCAGAGCCGGAGTTAGTAGATTACACACCGATTTCAGGTAAGGCTGCATTAACAAGAGAAGCTATGGCAGCTATCATTTACGATGCTTACGAGGCTAAGTTCGGTAAGGCAGCAGACGGTTCATGGAACAAGCCGAAGTATATGACAGATTACAACGGCACAACAGTTACACCGGATAGTCCGGAATACGATCCGAACCTCACAGGTAAGGATGCACAGTACTACCCGTTAGTAGGCTGGGGCGTAATCGAAGATAAGGACGAAATTGCAACACCGCTTTATGCAAAGGTTAAGGATGTTTATAACCTTGGTCTTATGAGAAGTGAAAAGGATATTGCAAGAGGTTCAATGAAGAACGGCACAGCAATGGAGCCGACAGTAATCGTAACAAGAGCAAAGGCAGCTAAGGAATTATACTTCTTATACAACCTTATCCAGCCGGTTAAGGGCGAGAACCAGGTAATTCCGGGTGAGAATATGGCATTTACAAAGACAGAGAGCTTAGTTGAGCCGGATTATACATTACCGAGATATCCGGGTGGTGACGAAATCGAGCCGACACCGGTTCCGACTCCGACACCGACTCCGAGACCGGAGGGTATGTTACCGGATGATATTCTCTGGAGAGCAGACGATGCTGCATTTAACAATGCAATCGTAGTAACAGAGGCTACAACAGTTAACGGACTTACAGTATATCCGAACTGGACAGAAAAGGCAAGAACAGTTGAATATACACACGTTGACGGCACAAAGTATGAATTCACAAGAGCTTGGTGCGGCGGTACAGGTAGTGCTACAAACAGATCAGTATCATTCGTACCGGAAGAGGCTTGTACAGTAACAGTTATTTTCGACGGTAACGGTTCTGCAGGCAGAACAATGAACATTGCTCAGGCAGGTGCAGTTATCGAGTCAAAGAACTCAGAAACAGGTGCAACTGTATTAACAGCTGATATCGAGGATCCGTCATTAGGTGCAGTATCAATCTACGGCGGCGGTTCAAACAAGAACCTCTATGCTATCTTCGTAGAGTACTATGATCCGGATGCAATTGTTTACAGAAACCTTTCAGGTAACATCAATTACACAGGTTCAATTGATATGACAGGCAAGAACCTTGTATTCACAAACGTTGAGACAGGCGAGGCAACAAAGGTTGCTTACGGTCAGGAATATTCAGTAGACCTCGTTCAGAGATCAACATATGCAATCACAGTTGAGGGCTATGAGGAGAAGATTTGTGCAACTCTCGATACTAAGGAGGTTTATATCGCAAAGGCTGACAAGACTTTCGATATCACACTCTTAGAGATTGCTGACACAGAGGTTAAGGGTGAAATCGTTTCACACGGCCTTGATATGACAGGCGTAACAGTAACATTCACAGCTCAGGACGACCCGACAATCACAGAGACAGCTACAATTTCAGCTATTTCAGGTGATAAGGAAATGCCGGAAGCTGAGTACGCATTAAGCGTAGTTCTTACACCGAACCACGTATATAACATTACAACATCAGATGTAACAGGCTACACAATGTCAGAGCTTTCAAAGACATATACAATGGCAGCAGGTGACACTACGCCGTTCAAGAACCTCCTCTTCACAAAGGACGTTGTTGCAACAGAGTGGCGCGACACTGTTACAGTTGGTGCAGATAAGGAATTCAAGACAATCACAGACGCAGTTAAGGCAATCGGTGCAATGACAGGAAGACCGTCAGGCGAGGCAGGACGTACAACAATCGTTGTTGACCCGGGCACATATTGCGAGCAGGTAACAGTAAACGTAGCAAACATCACAATCAAGGCAGCTGACGAGGCTAACAGACCGGTGCTCACATGGTACTACGGTATCGGCTATGTTTACTATTCAGCACATAACGGCTACTATGATGAAGCGTACTATGTTGAGAGAATAGCAAAGGGCACAGCTACACGTTGGGGCTGTACATTAAGAGTAGCAGCAACAGGCTTCTTAGCTGAGAACATTATATTCGAGAACTCATTCAACTGCAGAGTAGTTGCAGACGAGTTAGCAGACGGCGTATGGCCGGAGGTTGACCCGGCAGACGGCGGTAAGCCGGACAGAACTGTTGACGGCTTTGATGCTAAGTCAAGAGCTGCAGTAGAGCGTGCGGCAGCATTCGCAGGCGACGCTACAAACTATGAGTGCTACAAGTGTGATTTCATTTCATCACAGGATACACTTTACACAGGCTATAACGGCTACTTCAAGGATTGTTACATCGAGGGTGGTACAGACTTCATCTTCGGCGGTAACTCAATTCTCTTCGAGGATTGTACATTAGCATGGCACGGATATTCAGATCAGCAGGTAGGCGGCTACTTAACAGCTTGTCAGACATCAGCTGCATCAAACGGCAGTGCTAACCTTGGAACAAACGGTTACTTATTCAAGGATTGTACAGTAACAAATTCAAAGTACTACCCGGATAACAAGTTCGCAGCAGGCGGCTGGGGCAGAAACTGGGGCGGTGCTAAGTGTCAGGTTGTATTCTTAAATACAACATTAGACGGTGTTGACGTTCCGGGCCCGTGGGTAAAGATGGGCGGCGAGCTTTCAGGCTCAATTCTCTACGTTGACGGCGTAACTGATAAGAACGGCAATGCAGTTGATACATCAGGTACAGCATTCAACCCGAACGGCACAATGGCAGCTAACGGCTACACAGTCATGGCTGACGAGGACTACTTCGGTGCTTGGATTCCGAAGCACTACGAGGGTGAAATCGTTCTCACAGAATACACATCAATTTTCCAGTTTGGTTTAGGCAACGGTGCCCCGGATATCAGTATCCAGGGCACAGAGGCTGACCTTGCCGCAACTGAGACAAATGATCCGGCAGGCATGACAATTCACCTTAATGCAGTAAACGGTAAGGTGAACAATGCAGGAAGAACAGATGAATGGGCACAGTGTAACACAGGCACAATCATCACAATTCCGGTAGTAAACGGAACAAAGATCACAGCTAAGACATATCAGAATATGGGTCACAAGATTGGTGGTCTTGATATGACAGGCGACAAGACATACACATACGTTGGTGCAGAGGGTACAGTTGAGCTTGTTGTAACAGCAGGCAGCTATATCTCAAACATCACAGTAATCACACCGACAAATCCGGAGCCGTATAACCCGGTATTGAATAAAATCAATGTAACAGAGGGCTATACAAACGGTACTGTTGAAGTAAGTGCAACAGAAGCGGCTGAAAAGCAGGTTGTAGCTATCACAGCAACACCGGCAGAGGGCTATGTAATTGATACATACACAGTTAAGACTGCAAGCGGTGCAGATGTAGAGGTTTCAAAGGACAACACATTTGTAATGCCGGCAGAGGATGTAACAATCACAATCACATTCAAGCTCTACGTTCAGCCGGAGCAGGGCGATTCAATCAACTATGTAATGGATTTCTCAGGTAAGAACGGCGAGGTTGGCGGCGTTACAATGGACGGCACAACAAAGGACTGGCTCTTATTTGACAGATACGTAACAGTTAAGAATATGCAGTACAGCAACTCACACGGTGCTCAGGGTTCAGGTCCGATTGAGGTACAGGTTCCGGGTTCAGTTGATATCGTAGTTGGTACTTGTGCATATGACGATGTTAAGGTAGTTGTAACAGATGCAGCAGGCAATGTTGTAGGCGTATCAGACGATATAGTTGGTACACAGCAGGATATGGCTGACGGTACAAATAAGGGTACATATAACTGCTATGGCTCAGATAACGGTAGCGTTGACTTCACATATGAGGGCGAGGCTACAACACTCACAATCTCATTCGAGTCATCAACAAACGGTGCATCATCAAATGCACGTTTCTGGCTCCCGTACTTAAGCGTAGTTTCAGTTGCAGGCTCAAGCTCAGGTTCAGACACAACAGAAACTCCGGAGCCGGAAACACCGGCAGAGCCGGCAGCTCCGGTTGACCTTGCAGCAGATTTTTCAGGTGAGGGACTTCTCACAGCTGAAGAGGTTGCAACAGCAACAAAGGTTGATTTCGGTATCAACGCAGCAGGCGAAAGAGTAGCAGTTGACAGTGCAGATGCACTTATGGTTGTAGACGCTACAACACACGCATCAGTACACGGCTTATGCTGGTTCAAGTCAACAATTACAGTATCAGGTCCGGCAATGATCACAGCAGGTACATGTGCATGGGGCGGTGACCTCATTGTTAAGGATGCAGACGGCAACGAGGTAGCAAAGGTTAACACAAACAACGGCACTTGCTTCCACGGTGACAAGGCAAATAACGTAGTTGTAGCATATTACAAGGGCGAGGGTACAACACTCTCAATCTCAGGCGGTAACTATCTCCCGTATATTGCGGTTAAGGAAATTGACGCATCAGAGATTCCGAACGAGGCTACATTAACATTTGACCTTGGCGGCGTAGCTGCAGATGGTAGCGTTCCGGAGGCTCAGACTGTTGAAATTGGTTCAGAGGCAACAATTCCGGTTAACAGAACTCTCTATGTTGAGGGTAAGACATTAACAGGCTGGACAGACGGCACAAACACATATAAAGCAGGCGATGCAGTTGCAGTAACAGAGAATGTTACAGTAACACCGGTATTCGAGGACAATGCAGCAGCTTTAGGTGATGCTGCAACAACAGTAACATATACATTCAGACAGGATGCAGGCACACCGGTAGTTGCTATGCAGGGCAAGACAGGCTTCCTTGTATATCAGGCAACAATCGGCGAGGCTGTAATCGACGTTAAGATGGACGTTGATACAACAAGCGGTAAGCTTGCAAACGGTAGCTGGAAGGATTGGGCACAGGTAAACGGCGGAACAAAGTTCATCGTTCCGGTATTAGCAGGCTCAGTAGTAACAATGGGTAACCTTTACGGCGACGACGGTACATACACAATCGGCGGCGAGGCTTTAGTAGGTGACGGCGGTGCATACACAGCAACAGAGGCTGGTACAGTTGAAATTGTTGCAGGTGAGCCGAGCGGAAGCTACTGGAGTGATTTCTCAGTAACATATCCGGCAGTTACAGCTGAATAATTGAAGATTTAAAGAGTGCCGGCAATAGTCGGCACTCTTTTGACTAATTGTAGGGGCGTTAGCGGCAACGCAGTTGTCTGCATTTTCCG
>JAZQHZ010000323.1:0-8555 GCA_045540855.1 Clostridia bacterium | reverse complement strand
GTCACTCATTCTTAAAATCGGATTGCTTTATCTTGCACTGCGTATCATAGATACAGCGGCAAATTACTATATGGCAAACACCGGCCACGTGATGGGTGCGAAAATCGAAACCGATATGCGTCGTGATTTATTCAATCACCTGCAGAAGATGTCGTTTTCATATTTCTCCACCCACAAGGTGGGACAGCTTATGTCACGCCTTACCTCGGACCTCTTTGATGTAACCGAATTTGCACATCACGGTCCGGAGGAGATTTTCATCTGTGCCTCGAAATTCATCGTTTCTTTCACAATCCTCTGCTCCATCAACGTACCGCTGACACTTATAATGTTTGCAACACTGCCGATAGTTTTCGCCTTTGCATACTTCAACAAGCGTATGCGACAGAATTTCAAGGAGCAGCGTGTGCAGATAGGTGAAATCAATTCGCAGATTGAGGATTCGCTTCTGGGAATACGTGTGGTGAAATCGTTTGCCAACGAGGAAATTGAAAAGGAAAAGTTCGAGGACGGAAACAGCCGTTTTCTTAACCTCAAAAAGAAGGGCTACTTCTATATGGGTGGCTTCCACTCCTTAAACCGCTTCTTCGAGGGACTTATGTATCTTACGGTTGTGGTGGCGGGCAGTCTGTTTATGATGTATAAGCAGATAAGTGTTGCGGATTTCACTGCTTATCTCTTATATGTAGGAACTCTGTTCGCATCAATCCGCACTATAATTCAGTTCACCGAGCAGTTCCAGCGCGGAATGACGGGTATTGAGCGATTTATTGAGATTATGGATACTCCGGCGGATATCACCGAAAAGGAGAACGCCGTTGAGCTTAAGGACGTAAAGGGCGAAATCAGCTTCAACAACGTCAGCTTCCATTACAGCGATGACAACAAGGAGGTGCTGACACAGCTCAACCTCCACATCCGTCAGGGCGGCAACGTTGCCCTGGTAGGGCCTTCGGGCGGCGGTAAGACAACGATGTGTAACCTTATACCGAGATTTTATGACGTAACCGACGGCTCAATCACCATCGACGGCACAGACGTGCGTGACGTGACCTTAAAGTCGCTTAGAAATTCAATCGGCGTGGTACAGCAGGACGTATACCTGTTCTCAGGCTCGGTTATTGATAATATTTTATACGGACTTCCGGGTGCGACAAGGGAAAAGGCAATCGAAGCCGCAAAGCTTGCCGGTGCACACGACTTTATCACCGACCTGCCCAACGGCTACGACACCTATGTGGGCGAAAGAGGCGTGAAGCTCTCAGGCGGACAGAAGCAGCGAATTTCAATCGCAAGAGTATTCCTTAAAAATCCGCCGATTCTCCTGCTTGACGAAGCGACCTCGGCACTTGATAACGAAAGCGAGCGATTAGTTCAGCAAAGCCTTGACTCTCTTGCCAAGGGCAGAACGGTGTTCACAATTGCACACCGACTCACAACAATCAAAAATGCCGACACAATCGTGGTATTAACCGAGGACGGCATAGCCGAGCAAGGCTCACACGAGGAGCTTTTAGCCAAAGGCGGCATTTACAGCGAGCTTTACAGTATGTATAACAGCTAAAAGAAGTATCTGCTTTTGCAGATACTTCTTTTAATTCACAATTCATAATTCACAATTCACAATTGATAGAAATTTTTTTGCCAAAGGCAAAAAAATCAAAACAATTCCGAATTACAAAAGGGACTCAAACGAGTCCCTTTTGTCAATTATTCAATTACTAACGGTGTTTCGTCGATGATGAGATTTGTTCCCTCAAGCTCTTCTGTATTGTTTTCACCATCAAGCACGATTGCTGTTTCATAGCCTATTTTCGTATTGTATCCCGATAACAACGCAACCTCTGTTGCTTCATCCTTAAGCTTCTTAAATGTAATCTTCATAACCGAGCCATCTGCCTTTGCAGCCGCCTCGTCATCAATTGTAATATGCGCAACCTTTAATGCTGTATCACTGTATTCCGGGTTGTCCGCTCCCATTGAATTTTCTACCTTTGCATCGCCATTATAAAGTCCTGCCGACTTAAATTCAAGAACATCACTATCATATTCAACTGTTACAGTAACACCTGCAACATAGCTTTCCGGATAAAGAGCCATGCCCTTTAAGTCAACTGAAACAACAACCTCGTCCTCTGTCTCTGACTCTACCTTCGAAAGTGAAAGCGAAGCAAGCTTTACTTCCTCAACAACCGCTTCGTCTGCATTTTCCTCGGTTGCGTTCTCAGCCTTATCCTCTGTTTCCTGCTTGTCCTTTTCAGCCTCAAGCTTTTCACCCTCGATTGTTGTGATGCTCGCTGTGTATGTCTCGCCGTCCCAGCCTACTGTTGCACCCATTGCCTCGCCTACTGCTCTTAACGGAATCATAGTTCTGTCGTTCATAATCTGAGCAGGTACGTCAAGTGTAACCTCTTCCTTTGTCATATCAAATAATGATGTGTATGTAGTAACCTCCATCTTATCCGAATCAATTGCGAGCACTGCAATCTTTGTGTTTCTGTTGTTTGTTACGGTTACCTTTCTTGCCTCGCCGTCCCATTCAACCTTTGCACCCATTGCCTCGAATGCACCTCTTGCCGGAATTAAGGTTCTGTCGTTCTCGATTACTGCCTTCTGGTCTGCAAAGTTAATCTTTGCACCGTTTACAACTACGTTTACCTCCGGAGCGTCTGCGAAAACAACGCCTGTTGATGCAGCGATTGCTGCTGTTGTTATTAAGCTGATAATTTTCTTGTTCATCTTAATTACCTTCCTTTGCTTTTTAATAATATGACAATTATACCACAGATTTTTAGTAGTTACAAGTTTTTTATGAAATAAACTTCGAAATTTCCAAAAAAATTTACATTTACCTATGGAAATTTTCTTTTTTATGTTGTATAATATAAATAAGTAAGTTTTTTGAAAGGATTTATGAAATGAATTCAGCTATACAATACGTTATCGGCTACATAGATTTAATAGGCTTTACCGATATTATAGATATATTGATTGTTGCAGGTCTGATATATTTTATAATCAGACTCATCCGCGGCACACGTGCGTCACAGCTTTTAAAGGGCGTGGTGATATTTTTAGGAATATTCTTTGCAAGCCGGCTTTTCAAGCTTAACACTCTCCACTATATTATGAGCAGTGCAATCCAGGTGGGACTGTTTGCCCTTGTGGTTATTTTCCAGCCGGAGCTCAGAAATATGCTTGAGCATATCGGCCGCATTAAAATCGGCAATATTATAGATTTCTCAAATGCGGACAATGACGGCGAAGCAACGAAAAATATGATACAGTCAGTAGTGCAGACTGCCTGCAATCTTTCGGCATCAAGCACCGGTGCACTCATCGTTATCGAACGTCAGACAAATTTAGGCGACTATATCCGCACAGGCACAACAATTGATGCCGCCGTATCGGGCAGACTTCTCGAAAATATCTTTTTCCCGAATACACCGCTTCACGACGGTGCAGTTATCATAAGCAAGAACAGAGCAGTTGCGGCAAGCTGTCTGCTTCCGCTAACCGCCAACAACAACCTCTCACGTGATTTGGGAACCCGTCACCGTGCGGCGATAGGCTTAAGCGAATGCAGCGATGCGGTTGTAGTTGTGGTGAGCGAGGAAACAGGCAAAATTTCCGTTGCCTTAAACGGAACGCTCACGAGAAATCTTTCAGAGCTTACGCTCACAAATGTGCTTAAGAAAACCGTACTTCCTGAAAAAAATGACAACGAAGCACACGAGAAATTCAGATTCAGGAGGGCAAAATGAAAAAGACAGATAAAAAACCGTCAAGCCTGCGTACCTTCATCATATCGCTGATTTTTGCCATTGCATTATGGGTGGTAGTGGGAATTGTAAATAACCCTGATATACACAACACAATAACCTCGCTTCCGATTCATTATATAGGTCGTGATGCACTTGAGGAGCAGGGGCTTACCCTCATTGCACCCACTGAAAAGCTTGCCTCCTCCGTTACGATAAGTGGAAAAAGAGGCGATTTACTGAACCGCCACGACGAGATATTTATCAACGTGGACGTTTCGGGAATAAGCAAGCAGGGTGAATATTCTTTAAAGGGCGCAACCCAGATAAACGACAACCGCATATCAATCGTGCGTGAGAACATCGGCGAAATTGATATAGTTGTAGAAGAAATCGCAAAAAAGGAAATACCCGTAGAAATAAATCAGACAGGTGCTCTCAAGGACAAGCTTGTAAAGGCTGTGCCGCAGATTTCAAAAATTTCGGTTTCGGGAGCAAGAAGCGAAATCGAGGCATTGAACAAGGCAGTTGCAACGATAGATATTGCAAAGCTTGAGGAAAATTCTACCGTATATACAGAATTCAAGTTCTGTGACGAAGCAGATACCGTTCTGACAAAGGCACAGACTCTCACTCCCGCAATCGACAAGATTCCTGTTGATTTAACTCTGTATAACGAAAAAACACTGCCTGTAAAGCTCAGATTAAGTGATGAATTCAAGGGCAAGTACTGTGTCGATTACGATAACACGCAGATAAGCAAAACAAGCGTTACTGTGGGATTATTGCCGGATTACGAGGCGGATTGCGTATATGTTGATGTAAACAGTATCGCTGATGAAAGTGCAGATTTTGCTCTCATCTGTGAGGAAGGGATGTATATCCCGGATGCAATTTCATCAATACGCATAACTCCAAAGGTGCTCTCACTCACGTCAAAGCATATAGATATTCCGTTAAGAGCCACAAATCTTGGTGAGGGCTTAAGTGCAGATTTTCCCGAAACCGTAACAGGTGTACTGATAAGCACGCCTGCCGGAGTGGATGATTCGTCACTGTTCCTTGTCATTGATTTGAACGGGCTCGACAAGGGAAGTCACAACGTGAAGGCACAGATAACCGACGATAAAGCATATATCGCAGAGGAGATTTTCGTAGACGTGATTATTCATTAAGGAGCTGTTAATACAGCTCCTTATTTTTATGATTTGTAAATTTGGGTTTATCGTTGGGATGAATCCCAACAATTCGTAATTCGCAATGCGTAATGCGTAATTAATGATGTTTGCAAATTTACATCAAATAAACAATGATAGGTGTAGGGGCGAACCGTGTTCGCCCGTTTACCCAATATCTGTGGTTGTCCCGGGCGAACACGGTTCCCCCCTACAAGCCATTATTTCAAACACAACATCCCGCTAAACCCAAATTTAAATATTTTTCCAAATCAAAAAAATAAAGGCAATTCGCCTTTATTTTTTTGATTTATATCTTCTCACTTTATTCCTTATCAACTCCGACAGCTCCTGCGGAGTTGCATCAATTATTTTATCCTTCTCCAATACACTCACTTCCCGCTTCGTATGGAAGAAATAGAAATATTGCGGCGTTTCCATAACCATATACATATCCTTATACGGATATACCTTGCTCTCGCCGTTGATTTTCTCCTTCATACCGTCCTCATAGAAGGTAAAGTGCATCGACATTCTTTCACTCAATGCCCTCTTATACGGACGCTTATACGTATTTCTCGGATACACGAAGCAGAATATCGCAAAGCCGAGCACTACGCCCATATAAATATCATTCCTGCCGAGGCTGTAACGGTATATAAATGCCAGTATCGCCGCTACGCCGAGAATGTTAAAAATAATCCTTGCCGTACGCCACGTCTCGCTGTAATACGTCCTGTATAAATCCTTGTACAGCTTAGGCGAGGTCTCCGTTCTGCCGCCCATAAGTCGCTTTGACATCCAATCAGCCTCCTATCAGCTTCTTTACAAATCCACCGAACAGCTCTGAAATCAGTGCAAGCACCGTATATACCACCGCGCTCACAAAAAATCCCACTAAAAAGCTGCTTGCAAATATCGCATAATAAAGTGCCGGAGAAACTCCCGAAAGAACTCCCGTTATCAGCGGGAACTTGAAGCAAAAGCCCAGTCTCATACCGTGAACAAGGCATATTATAAATATAAGTATCGGATTAAGCGTAGTCCAGAACACAGTTGTAAGCATTCCCTGTCCCCACTCTGTAAACGCAAAGAACAGCGGCAAAATGTGGAAGCAAATCGCTACTGCATAAAGGTATGTTTTCGAGTCCTCAAACGAGAACTTAGCCGTATCAATCGGCCCTCTTTTTTTTCTTAAATCTCTTGCCATTTTTATGTTCCTTTCACAAATCTAAAGCTTATATCCTTACACTTTCGCCGTTATCCTTTAAGTACTTCTTCAGTTCCATAATTTCAATTTCCTTGAAATGGAAGAGGCTTGCCGCTAAAACTGCGTCCGCCTTCGCATCACGGAAGGCATCAAGGAAATGCTCCATTGTGCCGGCACCGCCCGATGCAATCACCGGGATGTTTGCATTTTCGCTGATAATTCTCGTCAGCTCAATATCATAGCCCGCCTTCGTGCCGTCACAATCCATACTCGTTAAAAGAATTTCGCCTGCACCAAGCTCCTCCGCCTTCTTCGCCCATTCCACCGCATCAATTCCGGTGTTGACTCTGCCGCCGTTTAAATACACGTCCCAGCCGCTTTTGTCCTCTCTGCGCTTTGCATCAATCGCAACAACCACGCACTGACGGCCGAACTTCGCCGCCGCATCGGATATGAGCTGCGGATTCTTTATCGCCGATGAATTTATCGAAACCTTGTCCGCACCTGCGTTTAAAATCGTTCTGAAATCCTCCACGCTCCTGACTCCGCCGCCTACCGTAAACGGGATAAACACGTTTCTCGCCACTGCGTTCACCATATCAACCACTGTGTCACGTGCATCGGATGAAGCAGTAATATCAAGGAACACAAGCTCGTCCGCACCCGCCTTGTCGTATACCTTTGCACACTCAACAGGGTCGCCGGCATCAATCAGATTAACAAAATTCACACCCTTAACCACACGTCCGTTCTTGACGTCAAGGCAAGGGATTATTCTCTTTGCATACATCAGCTTTTCTCTCCTAACGCTATAAACTTTCTCAGAATTTCCATACCCGCATCGCCACTCTTTTCCGGGTGGAACTGCGTTGCAAACACGTTGTCACGCTCCACCGCAATAGCAAGCCTCTCGCCGTATTCGGTATACGCACTGACGAGATTTTCCTCGTCGGTATTGAGGTAATAGGAATGTACGAAATAAACAAAGCTGTTATTCTCCAGAATTTTCGATTCCTTGCACAGCTCGATGCTGTTCCAGCCCATATGCGGAATTTTAAGTCCGCAATCGGGTATTCTGACAATCTTGCCCTTGAAAATCCCAAGACCGTTAACGCCCGGTGCTTCCTCGCTCTCCTCGAACATCAGCTGAAGTCCGAGACAAATTCCCAGAAACGGCTTGCCGCTTCTTGCCGCCTTGCGTGTTGTTTCTATTAAGTCCATCTTTTCAAGGCAAGCCATACAGTCGCCAAACGCACCCACACCCGGTAAAATCACTGCGTCTGCATTCAGGATTTCGTCCGCATCGGAGGTGATTTTGCTCTGTGCACCGAGAAAGTCCAGTGCATTTTTCACGCTGTGCAGATTTCCTGCACCGTAATCTATAATTGCTATCATTTAAATCAGTCCTTTAATCAATAATAAATCTATTATAGCATATCACACCCTGTTTTGCAAGTAAATTATCACAACCGCCGCACGATTTGCATAATATATATCACGAAAGGAGGTTTTTGATATGTGTTTATTCGGAAACTGCTCAAACAATAATAATTCAAACTGGTGGATATGGATATTTATTATCGCAATAATCCTCTTCTGCTCAGACGGCAATATTTTAGGCAGCGGCAACAACTGCTGCTGTGAAAACCCGTGCTTACCGCAGTGCGATCCTTGCGATAACCGCTGTTGAGTAACGTAAAAAAGCACTTGCAAGCGCAAGTGCTTTTTTATGATACGCGATCAGGGGCTCGAACCCTGGACACCCTGATTAAGAGTCAGGTGCTCTACCAACTGAGCTAATCACGCATATTTAATTGTAAGCCATCGGAGGCGATTGCTTCCGATAACTCTTCTGGTACGCGATCAGGGGCTCGAACCCTGGACACCCTGATTAAGAGTCAGGTGCTCTACCAACTGAGCTAATCACGCATACACTTTTGTGCTCTCTTTGAGCACGTGTTATATAATAACACAAATTTCGATATTTGTCAATAGTTTTTTGAAAAAAAATATCTTTTTTTACTTATGACTACAATAACCAATTTTCCACAGCAAAATATGTAAAATTCCAACAAAAATTCCGGGAGCTGTATAAATTGGGGTTTATCGGGATGTTGTTAATTTACGGTTGTAGGGGACGGCGCCCTCGACGTCCCGGTGTGTCGTAAACGCCGCACCCTGCTATGGGTATAAATTTGGGTTTGTCGGGGAGTTTGCACTTGCCCGAACGATTCAAACGGGCTCTGCCCCAAGACGCTCAGCTTTAATTGTTTGCAACGTATATCCCCGGTTCTTTTTCTGTCTGCAGTAACAGAAAAAGAACAAAAAAGAATACCGTTCAAGAGGGAATTTCCCTCTTGAAAATCTCCCTTGCTGACGCTCGCTCAAAAGAGTGCACCCTCCAAGCGA
>JAZQHZ010000322.1:0-4590 GCA_045540855.1 Clostridia bacterium | reverse complement strand
CAGACCATAACGGATATGTGTATATGGACGACAGGGATTTAGGAGACGGTAAATATTACATTCGTGAGATTTCTGTCCCGCAAGGGTATGTGATTGATACAGAGGTCAAGACCTTCTATGTAGGCTATGGTGAGACAAGCTCTATCACTTGGTACAATACACCGACACAGGCACAGATTCAGATTGTAAAGAAATCTGCTGACGATAACCCGATTAACGGACTGCATGCAGGAAGTCTATTAGAGGGTGCAACCTTTGAAATTTATGACAGAGGTGGTAATATTGTAGATACTATAAAGACCGACAAAAACGGAAGAGCAGCGTCAAAGACTCTGCCGCTTGGACTCTATACAGTAAGAGAGACCATAGCACCTGCATATTACGCAGTCAATGAAACGATAATGACCGCAAACCTCGAATTTTCCGGTCAGATTATAACCTTTGAGGTGCTTGATAAATCTGTTTCCACAGGCGTATCCATTACAAAGAGAGGGTATAACGAGGTAATGCCGGATAATCCGATTGTGTACACCTTTACAGGCATTGCAAACACATCAAGCATTCCGCTTGAAAGCTTCTACTGGCGCGATACTCTGCCGGGCGCAATTCGTGCTGAAAAGCTTGTTACAGGTACATACAACAGAGCATTGTCATATAAGATTGTGTATTTAACAAACCTTTCAAACGGTGAGTACAGAACAATCAATGATAATCTCTCTACAAGCCGTAACTATGCACTTGATATTTCAAACGTGGCTTTGGGACTGGCAAGCAATGAATACATAACAGAAATAATGTTCGTATTCGGTACTGTTCCGGCAGGCTTTAGTCAGGTGGAAACACCGTATCTGTATGCAAGGTCAATTCAGGGACTTCCGAACGGAGCAAGCTTTGTAAACCAGGCAGATGCAGGCGGTGTATATAACGGACAGTGGATTACATCCGTTTCAAGATGGGTAACAAAGGTATATAACTATACACATTTTGTAATGCCGAAAACAGGATATTAAAAACAACTATGATGGAAAATGCCGTGCTTATATAGTGCGGCATTTTCTAATATGAAAGGAAAGGGAAGATGCAATGAAACTGAAAATAAAACTACTTCTGCTTCGTATGCCGCCAACAGTGATATATTTCCTTGTATTATTCACAATGCAGGTCTTTGCAGTAGATGATATGTGGACTGTTGCACATGACATCATAGTAGATGTATATAACCATATCGCAGGAATCAGTACGGTTTTAGCGGCGCTTATGACGACAGTATGTGTAATAGGTATGAAGCTGTCTAACAATCAGCAGAAGGTTGACCAGAGTGTTGACTGGCTAAAACGCATCTGGATTGCATGGGCTATTATAAACGGTATCGGAGCATTCTTAGTATATGTTCAGCCGCTATTATCCGGTCTTAACAACATCGAAGTAACACCGGACGGAGCATAAAGGCGGTGATGAGTAAAAATGTTGGAGCCTATACTAAAAGGACTGATTGAATGGCTGTATTCTATGATGCTTGATATTATGAACTATGCCTCCGGTGAGCTTTTAGGTGTTATGTCAATGGACTTATCCTACTTTGAAAGAACAGCACCGATTATAACCGATATTGTGAATGTCTTTATAGCACTCGGCTGGGCACTCTTAATCGGAAACCTTGTATTCCAATCGTTAAAGGTGATGATGTCGGGAGCAGGCTTTGAGGCGGAGGATCCGAAGCTTCTGTTTTTCAGAACCTTCGTATTCTCCTTTCTCCTTTTAGCATCAAGACAGATTTGTGAAATCGGCTCGTCAATAACAGGTACAGTAATCGCACTTTTGGACTTACCTGATTCCATTTCGATAACCGTACCCGATGAGAGTATGTTCTCGCTTGGCGGCGGTGCAAAATGGCTTTTGGTTATCATAGTCGGTATAGTGCTGATGGTGCAGATGGTAAAGCTATTGTTTGAGATAGGCGAAAGGTATGTAATAACCTCTGTACTGACCTTCTTTGCTCCGCTTGCCTTTTCTATGGGCGGCAGTAAGAACACAAACGATATCTTCAAAGGCTGGGTCAGAATGTACTGCTCAATGCTCATTATGATGATAATGAATATTGTATTCTTAAAGCTCATTATGTCGGCAATGTCGCAGATGATGTCGGGCGGTGTCCTTATATGGCTGGTGTTTGTGGTTGCACTCACGAGAGTGGCAAGAAAGATTGACAGTCATATCGGAAAGATAGGCTTAAACCCGGCACAGACAGGCAGCGGCATCGGTTCAAGAATGCCGGGCATTATGACAATGATGGCAGTAAGGGTAATGTCCTCAACTGTCAGTAAGAGTCTTGCAGGAAGTAAAGGAAGCAGTGGCAGTAACGGTAACAACGGAAAGAATGGAAATAGTAGTACAAGGCATAGAAGCAGAAGTACCGGCGGAGGCGTTAACAGAAACGGTCAGCAAAGAGGAAATTCCGGAACACATGGTAATTCCATGGGTGGTACAAATCCGAATGTTGCAGGCGGAAAAGGCGGTAATGCTTCTGCGAAAGGCACAGCAGGACAGGGTAGTAAAGTACATACACAAAACCCGTCAGGTGGAAATAATGCTAAAAGCCCGAATCCGAATACAGGAACACAGAAAGTACCAAATACAAACGGCGGTACACAAAGAGGCGGCGCAAGGACAACCAATAATAGCTCTGTTCATAACAATTCTCATACTGCAAGAAACAGTACGCAGAATTCAGGCACGCATCAAACATCGGGTGCTACACCTTCAAGACCGCCGCTTAACAGAAACACAGCAGGCGGTACAACACAGCATACTACATATCAGGGCGGAAACGGTCATAATGTGCAAGTGCCGCATCCAAATCCGCCAAGAGGACATAATCCGGTAAACAGCGGCAAAGAACCTGGAGTAAATACAACTGTTCCAAGAGGACAAAACGGCGGAAGTCAGGGTGCAGGTGCTTCATATGAAACTGAGCATTACACTACGAGTCCGAGCTATAGCGAAAACGGATTTATACAAAAGTCCGGCAGAGTGAATGTAAGCGGCGGATACAGAAGTGGATATAACGTATCGGGCGGAGATATTCATACTACCAATTCAGGCGATAATGATAACAGTGTTCATATGACAGATAGTGAGCATACACATTCGGAACATACAGGACGAGAGCATTTTGCAGAAAAGAACTCTCAGCAGTCCCGCCATTCACAGGAAAGATTCTCCTCACAAAAAACGGAGAAGCAAACTGGGACTGTAAGGAAAGAGAATCACGAATACAAGCACGGCAGACACAATCCGGCAGCGGTGAATAAAAAGGTAAAAAAGGACTATTACCGCAAGGAAACGCCGGAGGAGAGAAAGATACGAGGTGAGAATAATCGGAAACACAAACGGTAGAAGCGGTGCTGAGAAATTAGCACGCGGAGCACAGATGATAAAGGGCGGAGTAAAAGCTGCAGGCGGAATTGCATCGGGTAATTTTGTTGCAGTAGCCCAAGGTGCAGCGGAAGTGCTGTCTCCTAAGGTGATTGCAATAATACTGGCTGTTGTTATCTTCATAACTTTATTACCTGTTATTATCATTTCTGCAATACCTCAGATGCTTTTTAGCTGGGGCAGTGTCAATGATGCGGCACTTCTTGCAAGAAATATGCACGGTGCAGCATTGGTAGCCTGTTATGAGGAAACAATATCAGAGCTGCCTGAGGGTGCAAACCCCGATTTGTATTGGCTTATCTCAATAGAATCTGTACGCTCAAAGCAGAAGATTGAGGATATTACACAGTCGGATGTTGTGCGTTCGGTAGAAAACAGTTATGTATTAGACGAAGAAACAGGGGAGGTGTATAACAAAAGTGCTGACGAAATGATGGCAGAGCTTGGGTTCTCGGAAGAGGAAAAGAACTGGGCGACGCTTATGTATAACAGCCTGAATGACCAGTACTTAGACCCGGACAGTAGCTTCGGTGATGTGGGCGGACTTTCTGATTATGAGGGTGTAACGCTCGGTGCTGCAGGAGAAACACAGGTCGTCTACTATAACCAGCTTGATGAAAGGTGGGCGTATCAAAGCTATGGCAGAAGCGGAACAATCGGTGGTGCAGGATGTGGACCTACTGCACTTGCAATTGCTGTTTCAACGCTCACGGGAAGAACAGTTGACCCGCCTTCGGTTGCTGCATGGTCTGTTGCAAACGGACACAGATGTGAGGGAAGCGGCAGCTATCATTCCCTTATACCGGAGGGTGCTAGCTATTTTGGTTTAAAGGTGGAAAAGCTGGGACGGTCAAGCAGTCGGGAGCTTGCAGAGCATTTGGCAAACGGTAAGCTTGTAATAGCGATTATGGCAAAAGGACACTTTACCTCAAGCGGACACTTTATTGTCCTTCGAGGTATTACGGAAACAGGTAAGGTATTAGTTGCCGATCCTGCAAGCTACAGACGCAGTAATCAGGAATGGGATATGCAGATTATATTAAACGAAGCAAGAGGAACAGCGGCAGCAGGCGGACCGTTCTGGTCGCTGTCGTTATGAGAAGTAAATGGAGGAATGTTATATGTTAAAAACAATTATCACTTTTACGCTTGGTA
>JAZQHZ010000321.1:0-11085 GCA_045540855.1 Clostridia bacterium | reverse complement strand
ATTCCTATACCTTCGAGGATCAGTGGGGCTGCTTCAACGCATGGGCAAGCTACTTAAATATTCCTATTCATCAGGTTGATTCGGGTGTCAGCTATAACCCGACTTCAATTGAGCCTGTTACCTTTACAATAAAGGCAGGCGAGGATGTATGGCTCTCTGAATATATTCCAAACTACGACGTAGTGCCGTTTTACCGACCTGTCAATCTTATCTGCGATTTCACAATTGACAGCGGTAAGTGTGATATAAACGTTGCGGCATTGAAATCCAACGGAACAATCGGTGACCGTTCAACCTTCTATAACAATCCTGCCTTCGGCTCATACGAGCGTGACAGACAGCATAAGGGCATTTCACCTAACACCAACCGAATTTATACCGAGCTTTCATATGTAATTGATGACTATACCTGGTCCGAAACAGCACTTCCGGTTAAGGTTTACAACCACTATAAGCCTTACGGCAATGAGACAACCAAGTGGTATACACATCTTAACCCACGTTCTGACCCGTGGTCACACGAAATCAGTGCAGAATCCGATATGATAGGCTTCACCTATTACGATCCGGGCAAAAAGATTTATTACGGCTCAGGCATTGCACAGGATAAGCGTGACAGTGTGTGGCAGTTTGATATATATCACAACGACCTTGCCGCATATCTGCCGGATGCAGGCGAAAAATCGAAGTATATCCCGAACAGTCCGTTAGCTGCTTATGATACCAATAAGGATTTAGCGTGCAGTATGGGTAATTTCGGAGTTATCTATAACTACAAGGTAAACGTAACAAACAACGGCGGTATGATAAGATACCTTAATTATGTGCCGAATACCGGCTCTAATATCGTTGTAATTCTGCGTGATGCTGAGGGTAATCTGATAAATCCTTACGGACTTTCAAAGGGCGTGAACAATGCAAGAATCAAGACCACAATGGCAAGTGTTGAGCTTCCGCCGCAAAAGACCACAACCGTTAATATCCAGGTAATTCTTACCACAAACAACTACGGCGGTATTGAAAATACCCTCACTATAACAGATGCACCTCAGATGGTTGAAATTTACAAATCAGGCAGACAGGAAATTGTAAAAGACCATAACTACACAGGACGTGAATTCTACAAGTGGGAAAACACTCACCTCTATATCTCACGTGACCTTGAAAACTGGGAAAAGATTGTGCTTGAGGACGATTTAAGATATGCAATCTACGGAAACTGGAATCAGTATGAGCTTAAATATACCGGCAACGGCTATATGCTTAAAGCCACGATTTATGACGGCATCCCCTATTACCTCGTATGCGATTTCTATAAGACCGTATACTTCCTCGATGAGAATTTCAAGGTGGTTGACAAGCACGAATTCAACTACTACCCTACCGCATTCACAATGGCGAAGGATGTATTTTACGTGAAGTCCGGAACTCCGGTATATTCAACTGATTTTAAGAACTGGACTATGAGTGATGACACCACAATGCCTTGCTGGAACTACGGTGAATACGTTGCAAAGGCGAAAGACGGTAGGATTTATCTGAGTACGGACGGCATTAATTTCACCGAGCAATCCTACGGCGATTTCAAGCCTACTTATATTGACTCGCTCGGTAATCTGTACTACTACGCAAGCGGACGTAATTTCTATTATTCACACGACGGACTTACGTGGAAGCTTGTAACTGCACAGAATGAGATTTCTTCAATCTATAAGACCGATACAGAAATCGTCATTAATCAGAACGAGAGATTTATAATTGAATAGCAAAAAAATGTCTCGGCTTATGCCGAGACATTTTTCGTGTCCCTTTTATCCTATATTACGTGTCCCCACGTATTATAGCCTTAATTATTTGCACCCTCCTGCGTCACTTCCGGTGTTGGTGACGGTGTTGGTGATGGTGTTGGCGTTGGCTTCACCATAGCAGGTGCCTCATATTCTGTATCCGCAATAACTGACGAGCCTTCATTATCCGCCGGAGTATACGGCGGCACTGTTGTCATCGGTGCCGTACCAAGTGCAAAACCTCCGATAGAATTGCCTCCTGCACCTCCGCCGCTTCCTCTGCCCGGAGTTTTTCCGCCTGATGCCGATGGCTTTACAGTTGATACCGTGCTGCTTCCACTTGAGCCGGATGCTTTATCTGAGTCTCCACCCGACCACAGAGGTGTGTTATCAGCCGCTGTGTTTTCAGTTTCCACAGCATCTGCACTATTTACAATCCCATCGCCCGTTTCCGGAGCTTCTACACGTTCAACCGGCACTGCCGTCTCCGGCACAATTACAGTATCCATAACCGCTGTGGCATCGCTTGCTACCGCTTTATCGTGATACTCCTTAACCTTTGCTTCTGATTTTTTTGCTGTTGACTTTGATTTTGCAGCTCCCGATGTTTTTTTATTCTCAGACAATGCTGTCTGATTATGTGCGATTTTTATCTCAGGCGTTTGCTTCGGGATAATTGCATCAACACTGTTTTCTGTCTCCGCATCAGTGCCTTCTGTGGCTTCACTGCTATACATAGCCTTATAGGTGTCGTCATCATATTGTTTAAACGTTGAAATGTTGTTTATGCTTACACTCGTAACGCACAGCACTATTACCGCCGCCGATACCGCCGCCGCAGTGTAATTTCTTATTTTCACCCTTCTTCTTGCTATTGCCGTCTTTTTGATTTTCAAAAGCTCCTCTTCAGGTGAATACGGCACCTTGATATCCTGCTCCACATCTGTCAGTGCGGAGTAATATTCTTTTATTCTTTTTTCAAAATCCATTATTTCTCCGCCTCCTTCTGCACCTTTATCAATTCCGCTTCAAGTGCTTTTTTCGCTCTTTTCAATCGTGTATATACTGTTGCGGACGGCACCTTTGTCACCACCGAAATCTCGTGTACACTGAAATCAAGGGCATAACGCAACGTAAGCACTTCAACATAGCTCTCGCTAAGTCTGCTCATTGCACTGTGTACTATTTCTTTATCCTCACCAATCAGATATATTTCCTCCGGATTCGAGTGCTTTGCACTTACCTCACCCAACTCTTCCTCATAGTGATATGTACGCAACAAATTAAGGGACATATTCTTTGCAGTAACGCCGAGCCATCCCTTTATTTTGTTTTCATCCTTAATTCTGTCACGCCATTCAAACAAGCGTATAAAAACCTCCTGCGTGATGTCCTTGGCAGCCTCCTCGCTATGCAAAACAGAGAAGCTGATAGCATACACCATGCGATGATAGAGCATATACAGCTCATCAAAGGAGGACGTATTTTTAGTTTTATTCATCAGCTGAAACCTCATAAAAAATCCTGATTTTTTATTTATCTATCTATAAGACACATTTTTATCGGTTTTTTATTCACTTTTTTCAAAATTTTTCAAAAAAATTTTGAAATCCGCTGTCCTCTTAATGAGAACAACGGATAATTTATACTACTCTGTTGAGCTTTTCACCATTCACGAAGGATGTGATATTGTCCTTAACCTGCATAAGTGCTCTCATCCTCGCCTCATACGAGCCCCACGCCATATGCGGCGTAAGTATAACATTTCTTATGCCATACAGCTTTGCAAACGGACTGCTTACCTTTATCGGCTCACTTTCATAAACGTCAATTCCTATGCCGCCTATTTTGCCCTGAAGCAACGCCTCAGCCACTGCCGCCTCGTCAATCACTGCACCTCTTGCCACATTTACAATAACTGCATTTTTCTTCATCAACGCAATTCTCTCTTCATTGATTAAATGATACGTATCTTCCGTCAGAGGAGTGTGCAGAGTTATTATATCGGCTCTTTTACAAAGCTCTTCAAGACTTACCTTTTCATATCCGTGAGAATCACTTCTTGTGTATACAATTACCTTTGCACCCATAACCTCGGCAATCTGTGCGACTCTTCTTCCGATTTCACCGCAGCCCACTATTCCCCAGGTCATTGAGGAAACCTCGTGATATACCGGCAAGAGATGGTTGGGCTTACCGCTCTTTGCGTATGAGCCGGTATGAACGTATCGGTCATACGCCCACAAATGATTTACAAGTGCAAGCACTATTGACGTCGTAACCTGTGCAACTGAATCGGTGCTGTATCCACGAAGATTGCATACTGCAATCCCATGCTCTTTACAGTAATCAATATCAACATTGTCATAGCCCGTTGCACAAAGGCAGATCAGCTTAAGTTTTTTTGCATTTTCAAGCACTTCGCCATCCAGCTCGCATTTGTTCAACACCGCAACATCACAGTCCGCTATACGCTCTGAGACCATTTCCCTGTTACTGTTTGCATATATAAACACCTCACCCAGCGGCGAAAACATATCAAGTATTTCTGTATGCGTTATATCGTCGCCCAGAGTGGCACTGTCAAGCATTGCAATCTTCATAATTTTATCCTCACTATTATTCTTCAACCAGGCTGCTTAATTTTTCCCACAGCTCCGGATATGCCTTCTTTAAATTCAGCGGTTTAAATTCCTTACCCACAAAGCCGTGGCAGGTATGTCCCGTTGACATCAGCTGCATTTCAGGCAGCTTATACACCTCATAGTCAAAGCGGCATCTTGCAATTGATATCTGCGACAATCTGCATTTTATCATAACCTCGTCCTCATAACGGAGTCCGTGCAGATAGTTACAGCCTGTCTGCGTAAGCGGCAGAAGCACGCCCATATTTTCCATTTCACTGTATGAAATTCCGCTTTTCTTGATAAATTCAGTACGTGCCACCTCAAACCACGGATAATATCTTGAATGGTGCACTATTCCCATCATATCCGTCTCGGCATAGCGTACTGTAAGATATGTCTGTGTTATCATTTTTGCTCCTTACATATCAACCGTTTCGGTTCCTGCATAAACTCTGCCGTGTATTGCATCAAGGGTGATTGTCGTTCCGTTCTTTAATATTCCGCACGCACCTGCCGCCTTTATCAGTACCGGGATATCAAGTGCCATTGCGAGTATTCTTGAATTTCTCGCCTCGCCCTGCTCCTCGGTAATAATTCCTGATGCCTGCTTTAATATCGGAATCATATCCTGAGTTACGTTATCAGTTACAACAATGTCGCCTTCCTTGAAGTTTGCCTGTAATTCTGAGAAGCCTCTTGCTATGCAGACATTTCCCGTCGTTGTATGATTTGAAATTCCCGTACCGCTTACAAGCACATGACCTACAAGATGTACCTTCATAATATTCGTTGTACCTGCAACTCCGATTGGTGCACCACCTGTGATTACTACAAGCTCACCGTCACGGATGAGTCCTGTTGTCTGTGCACATTCTATTGCGTGGTCAAATAATTCGTCTGTATTATCTCTTGCTTCACTCATAATAGGAATTACTCCCCACGAGAGATTCAGCCTTCTTCTTGCACTTTCTGAAAGTGTAGGTGCAATAATCGGGCAAAGCGGACGGAATCTTGAAATCTGTCTTGCAGTGCTGCCTGAATACGTAAGAGCTATAATTGCTGATGCTCTTAAATCGTGTGCTGTGGTACAGGTTGCGTGTGAGATAGCATTTGATACGTCCATTCTGATATCAAACTTCCATCTTTCAAGTCTCTGTACGTAGTCTATATCATTCTCTGTACGCTCTGCAATCTGCGCCATTGTTCTTACTGCTTCTATCGGATACTTACCCATTGCAGTTTCACCTGAAAGCATAATTGCACTTGTTCCGTCATAGATAGCATTTGCAACGTCTGTTGTTTCTGCTCTTGTCGGTCTCGGATTCTTGGTCATCGAATCAAGCATCTGTGTTGCAGTTATAACAACCTTTCCTGCACGGTATGTCTTTTTGATTATCTGCTTCTGCAATACCGGAAGCTCTTGCATATCAATTTCAACACCCATATCACCTCTGGCAATCATCACGCCATAGGAAACATCAATGATGTCATCAATATTTTCAACACCCTCGGCATTCTCAATCTTTGCAATAATTCCGATATGAGTTGCATTGTGCTTTTCAAGAATGTGTCTTATCTCAAGCACATCCGATGCAGTGCGGCAGAAGGATGCTGCTATAAAATCAAAATCTTGTTCAATACCAAATTCAATATCTGCCTTATCCTTTTCACTCATATACGGCATTGAGAGAGAAACATTCGGCACATTAACGCCCTTTTTATTACTGATCACACCACCATTTTTAACCTTGCAGACTATTCTGCCGCTCTTTATTGATGTAACCTCAAGCTCAATAAGACCGTCGTCAATAAGTATACGTGCACCTGCGTGTACGTCCTTGATAAGCTCCTTATATGTTATGGAAACCTTCGTTTCATCTCCCTCTATATCGTCTGTGCAAAGAGTAAAGGTCTGTCCTTCCTTAAGCTCTACCTTACCGTCCTTGAAATCCTTGATTCTTATCTCAGGACCCTTTGTATCAAGCAGAAGTGCCACCGGCAAGCCCAGCTCCTCACGAACCTTTTTGATTCTTGCAACTGTTTCCTTTGCCGCCTCGTGCGTTCCGTGCGAAAAATTGATTCTTGCCACGTCCATTCCGTTAAGCATAAGCTCACGAAGCATTTCCTCATTATCCGTAGCCGGTCCGATTGTGCATATAATTTTTGTCTTTCTCATAACTTCCTCCAATAGTATACAGGCGGTTGCCTCTCTCCCTAACTGCAACCGCCCAAAATGAATTATTATACTGAAAGCTTTTTAGCAAGTGCAACGAGTTCATCCGGCAATGTTTTCTTCATTGCAAGTCCCTCTTCAATATCAATGTCTACTATCTTTGAGTTCTGCATACATACAATTCTGTTCTGCTTACCCTCTAAGAGAAGTTCAACGGCTCTGCCGCCCATCTGCGATGCAATAACTCTGTCACGTACTGTCGGGCTTCCGCCACGCTGAACGTGTCCTAAGATTGTAGCTCTTGACTCGATACCTGTCTTTTCCTCAATTTCCTTAGCCATTTCAATAACGCCGCCGATACCCTCAGCAACCATTACGATTGCGTGCTTCTTACCACGCTGCTTTGATTCTAAAATCGGACGGAGAACATCTGCATCAAAGTCCCATTCACGCTCCGGCATTAATATTACCTCTGCACCGCAGGCAATACCTGCTTCCAAGGCAATATATCCCGCAGCTCTGCCCATTACCTCGATAACCGAGCAACGGTCGTGGCTCTGTGCTGTGTCACGGATTTTATCCACTGCGTCCTTAACTGTGTTAAGACAAGTATCATAACCAACTGTGTACTCTGAACAGTTGATATCGTTATCAATTGTTCCCGGCATTGCGATTGTCGGTATTCCCTGATTGCAAAGTGCCTGTGCACCCTTGAATGAACCGTCACCGCCGATTACAACAAGACCGTCTATACCAAACACTCTTGCAATGCTTGCACCCTTCTTCTGTCCTGCAAGGTCCTTAAATTCCGGACATCTTGCAGTCTGTAATACTGTTCCGCCTCTCTGAAGAGTTTCACTTACTGAACGTGCTGTCATTTCCTCAAGCTCGCCGTTGATAAGACCGTCATATCCACGTCTGATACCGATAACCTTAATACCGTGATATGCTGCTACTCTGACAACCGCACGGATTGCTGCATTCATACCCGGTGCATCGCCGCCGCTTGTGAGCACACCGATAGTTCTGATATTCTTTTCCATATCTTATTCCTCCCAAGAATTTTTCCGCAAATTTATCAAATGCCAAAAATCTGCCAAACAGCAAAGATTTCAGCTTTCATTTTATTAATCATCAAGGTTTTTAGTATAAACCTCTACATATATTATATCACTATTAATTTTACTCTATTTTGCAAAAAAATTCAAGTATTTATTGTCAAAATCTTAACAGTAAGACTCCGATTTTTTTATAATGATTTTACTGTTTTTTGTGTATTTTTTACGAAAAACTCAAAATCAGCCCAATTTTACATTTTCAAAACCAAAAATTTCCTGCAAATCACGCAGTGCACCCGGCGAACCGTTAAAGAACAGTCTCTTAGGCACCACTGTCACCTGTTTAGTGTCAAGGAAGAACAGTCTCACCTCTACATCACCGCTATACGGCGACAGTGCTTCACTTACACGGTTGAGATTTTCTTCATTTCTTGTATCAAGTCTGATATAGAGTATTTTTCTCGATATCGGTGCTTGCTTTTGCTGAAGCGATGCTGTAAGCACTGCCTGCTCAATCGGCTCTACCGATTCGCACAGAAGCTTCGGCTCCTCATCCTCTCTTAACGACAGCCTGCCTCGCACACACACTATTTCACCCTCCTGAAGCACTGATGAATACTGTTGCAGCACCTTCGGGAATATCAGACACTCGATACTGCCGTAAACATCGGCTAAATCCACGAATGCCATTTGCGTGTTTTTACGTGTGATTTTATTTTTACGCGAGTCTATCAGACCGCAGATAACTACGTTGTCGCCATCGTGTACAGCTCTTTCGCTGTATCCCTCTTCCTCATTTTCAGAGCCCTGCATAAGCGTTCCGATATTTATATTTGTCAGCTTTGCTGTCTGTACTTTATAGCCGTCCATCGGGTGTCCCGAAAAGTACATTCCCGTAGACTGCTTTTCAAGCTTCAACAGCTGCATATGGTCAAACTCTGCAATGTCCGGGAACTCCATCTCGACCGCTTCCTCTGCCTCATCAAACAGAGTAATCTGACCTGCAACATTGTCCCTTGCACTTCTTGCACTGCCGTCTAACGCACGCTCATATACCGCATAAAGCTGCGAACGCTTCACGCCCATCGAATCGAACGCACCGCACATTATCATTCCTTCAAGTGCACGCTTGTTCACGTCCATTCCCGTTGTGCGGTCAATAAAGTCCGAAAAGCTCTTGAATTTTCCGCCTCTTTCACGTTCCTCAACAATGTTTCTGATTACTCCTACTCCGACATTCTTCACCGCCGTAAGTCCGAAACGGACTGCGTTTCCTTCAACCGTAAACGTGTCCTTTGAATAGTTTACATCAGGTGCTAAAACCTCAATTCCCATCTCCTTACAGTTTATGATATAGTGGTTGATTTTATCCGTCTCACCCTCGCCCGAAATCAGCGATGCCATAAACTCCACCGGGTAGAAGGTCTTTAAATACGCCGTTTGATACGTAATAATTGCATATGCCGCCGCATGGGATTTGTTGAACGCATACGATGCAAAGGCATCAATTTCGTCAAAAATCGCCTTTGCGGTATTTTCGTCAATACCGTTAGCTACACAGCCCTTTATCTCGCCGTCATCCGAACCGTAAACAAAGTTTTTGCGTTCAATTTCCATCTGGTCAAGCTTTTTCTTACTGATGATTCTTCTCATCTGATCCGCCTTGCCCATCGAATATCCCGCAAGCACTCGCACAATATCCATAACCTGCTCCTGATACACCATACAGCCGTAGGTTACGTCAAGTATACCCTTTAAAAGCGGATGCTTATATGTTACCCTGTCAGGATTTTTCTTGTTTGCGATATATCTCGGAATATGCTCCATCGGACCCGGACGGTAGAGTGCAATTCCTGCGACGATATCCTCTATATTATCCGGCTTCAATTCCGTCATCATATTCTGCATTCCGGCACTTTCGAGCTGGAACACTCCGTCGGTATTTCCTGACGAAATCAGCTCATATACCTCCGGACAATCAAGCGGAATTTTGTCTATATCAAGGTCAATTCCTCTTGTTTCCTTTATCAGCCTTACCGCATTTTCAATTACCGTAAGGTTCTTTAAGCCAAGGAAGTCCATCTTTAAAAGTCCGAGACTTTCAACCGTATCCTTGGTAAACTGCGTTGTTCTGAAGCCTTCCTTGTTGAGCGTCAGCGGGATATATTCAACAAGCGGCTCGCTTGTTATAACCACGCCCGCCGCATGGGTTGATGCGTGGCGAGGAAGTCCCTCAAGTGCCATTGACGTGTCGATAAGCTCCTTAATCTGCGGATTTGAATCGTACATTTCCTTCAATTCCGTTGATACGCCAAGTGCCTTTTCAATTGTCATTTTCAAATCTCTTGGGATAAGCTTTGCAACCTTATCCGCATCTGCATACGGTATATCCAACGCACGTGCCACGTCACGTATTGCAAGGCGTGCCTTCATTGTACCGAAGGTGATAATCTGTGCCACCTGCTCTTCACCGTAACGCTCAAGCACGTAGTCAATTACCTTTTGTCTGCCTTCGGGCTCAAAGTCAATATCAATATCCGGCATACTTACACGCTCAGGATTTAAGAATCGTTCAAAAATAAGATTATATCGTATCGGGTCAATATTGGTAATTCCCAGAGTATACGCAACAATAGAGCCTGCCGCCGAGCCTCTTCCAGGCCCCACCGGCACGCCGTGCGTTTTTGCGTAATGCACAAAGTCACGTACTATTAGGAAATAGTCCACGAAGCCCATACTCTTGATTACGCCAAGCTCGTATTCAAGTCTTTCGGTAAGCTCCGGTGTTATTTCCTCATATCTGTCAGAAAGCCCCTCACTGCAAAGCTTATGCAGATAATCGTATGCTTCCATTCCGTCCGGCACGTCAAATTTCGGAAGATGCTGTGAGCCGAAATCTAATTCAACATTGCACCTTTCGGCAATCCTTGCTGTGTTTTCAATTGATTGTGGTGCAAACGAGAACAGCGATGCCATTTCTTCGGGAGATTTTATGTAGAACTCCTCTGTTTCAAAGCCCATTCTGTCCGGGTCATTGACGGTCTTTTCCATCTGGATGCACATTAAAACATCCTGATATTTTGCGTCCGCCTTTGTGAGGTAGTGAATGTCGTTAGTTGCAACCAATCCTACTCCAAGCTCGTCCGCAAGCTTAACAAGCTGCGGAAGTATTTTCTTCTGATCCGCAAGCCCGTGATCCTGTATTTCTATAAAATAATTATCCTTACCGAAAACGCTTATATACTTTTCAGCACTTTCCTTTGCATTTTCATAGCCTACGTTAAGCAACGCCCTCGGCACTTCGCCTGCAATTCAAGCCGATAATGCAATTATTCCCTCGTGACGTTCCTTTAATAAATCGAAATCCACTCTCGGACGGTAGTAAAAGCCCTCTGTGTTTGCCTTGCTGACGAGGTACATAAGATTTTTATAGCCTGTCT
>JAZQHZ010000320.1:0-3608 GCA_045540855.1 Clostridia bacterium | reverse complement strand
ATATTTTTTCCACTGTTCCCGGAACAGAAACAGCCCCAAGCCCTGTACATCCCAAAAATGCATATTTACCTATATGCTCTGTTTGGGAACTCATTTCTGCCTTTTCCAAAGCACTGCAATTAGCGAAGGCATAATCGCCTATTGTTTTAACACTATTTTCCATCTCTACCGACTTCAGAGCTGTGCAATCCCGGAATGTATTTTCATTTATATTTTCCACATTCCCTAATGTTACATATTCCAGACCCGTACAAGAATAAAAAACACCTTCACCCAGATTTTTTATACTGTCAGCTAAATTTACACGTGTTAATCCGTTGCAGTCCTCAAAGGCATATGAAGCTACCGTTACAGTGCCATCCTTTATAGTATATTCACCCGAAAGCTCATCCTCTTTTGCATCAAGAAGAAATTTTCCTATATATAAAACTCCATCCTGCCAATTCTTCGATTCTTCATACAGCTTCGTTCCCGTAAAACAGTTTTTTCCAATTATTGTAACCGAATCCGGAATATTGATTTCAGCTAATCTTACACAGTCTCTGAATGCATTTGCTCCTATACCCGTTACACTATTCGAAATAACCACTTCAGATAATACTGACATATCATCAAACAAGGTTCCGCTAATATATGTGATACCGTCGCCAACAACAATTTTTTCTATTTTATCCTCATACTTCTGCCACGGCTTTTCCTGTGTCTGAGATAAAGTAATCATCTTTCCCGCACCGCTTATTGTCAGCACCTGTTCATCATCATATACCCAGGTCAGATTATCTCCCAAATTACCATTATCAACGACCGCAGCCGAACACGGTATTGCGTACAAAATCACAGCCATAATTACTGCTGTAAAGATTATTCTTATTCTATTCATACCTTGATCTCCTCTTATTTTATATACTCCCTTATCGCCTCTTCGACCAGTTCCACCTCGTGCAAAAATGCCGATGCACTTACTCGCTGGGCACCCTTGCCCATTATGATAATCTGCTCCACTGAATCAGACGTTGCCACTCTTACCCTGTGCTTCTTGCCAAGCTCGTGCGTTACACGTTCGATATACATATCCGCTGTTTCCGCTTCCTTTGTGTATACCACGTGGATATTGTTCACCTTTTCTATACTTCCCGGATTGTCCTTTACCTTGTATGCATCGAACACCAGTATCAGCTCACATTTACGCACTCCGCAGTAATTGCTCAGGCGGTTTATAAGCCTGTTTCTTGCGTGGTCTAAAATTTCCGAATTTACTTCCTTGAAATCCTCCCACGCAAATATTATGTTGTATCCGTCAACCAGTAAATACTCCGGTCCGTCGGGTATTGCCGGCATTTTAAGATGCTTTTTTTGCTGTATCTCATGCTTTGTATCAAGCGGCGTATAGGTCTTGTTCTGAATTTTTCCGTAGGTACGCTCAAAAATCCTTAACAGCTCGCCGTCGTCCGCAGGCATCGAAGGATGCACCTGTTCCCTTAGCGGCTCAAGCTCCTCTTCCTTTTTACGTCCGAAGCCCGTATCAATATGTGCATACTCATGCACCTGATCCCACTTCACACTAAAGCCCGCACCGTGTGAACAAAACACCGAATCCGCCGTATTTTCCAGATCAGCGTCACAGTCGTAACCGATTTGTGCCACTATTTCGTCCTGCTCATTGCATTCCTCGTATCCCTTCAACACGCAGGCAAGTCTGCCCTTGCCCTTGGTATAGCCTATGACCTCGCTGTGATAATCACGCATCCTGGCAACCGCCGCACAGCCCTTTATTACCGACATTTCGCCGTCTGTTTCGGGCGTTTCCATTTCGCCGCCCATCTGACTTATATCATTCATCGCACGTCCAACGCAGTCAGACGGTACGATCAGCGTAAAATCATACCACGGCTCTAAAAGTATGCTTTTTGCACGTCTCAAGCCGTGTCGCACCGCTCGGTAGGTTGACTGTCTGAAATCGCCACCCTCTGTATGCTTCAGATGGGCACGACCTGCAATCAACGTGATTTTCATATCCGTTATCGGTGAGCCGGTCAGCACTCCTACGTGAGTTTTTTCAAGCAGGTGCGTCATAATAAGCCGTTGCCAGTTACGGTCAAGCTCGTCCTCGGAGCAGTCTGTTTCAAATTTCAGGCCACTGCCTCTTGGCAATGGCTCCAGTGCAAGATGCACCTCGGCATAATGCCTCAGCGGCTCATAATGCCCTATTCCCTCAACCGCCTCTGCGATTGTTTCCTTATAGGTAATGCTTCCCTGTCCAAATTCAACCTCCATATCAAAGCGCTGTGCAATTATCCGCTTCAATACCTCAAGCTGCACCTCACCCATAAGCTGTAAATGAATTTCACGCAGCTGCTCATTCCATACAACGTGGAGCTGCGGCTCCTCCTCTTCAAGCTTTCTAAGCCTTGCAAGCCCTGTATGGACATTTACATCTCGCGGTAAAATCACCTCATACGCCAGCACCGGCTCCAGTGTCATTTTCCCGGTATCATCCTCCACGCCAAGTCCATCACCCGGACGCGTCTGCGAAAGTCCTGTCACTGCACATATTTCGCCCGGCAGTGCTGTATCAATGGCGTTGAACTTCACGCCCGAATAAATACGTATCTGATTGACCTTTTCGTCCCACTCACTGCTGTGAAGCATATCCTTTACGTTAAGCCTGCCGCCCGTAATCTTCATATGCGTAAGCCTTGTGCCACGCTCGTCCTCAGAAATTTTGAACACCTTGGCACCGAAGTCGTCACCGTATTCAATTTCCTCGGTGTAGCAGTCTATTCCCTCTAAAAATTCCTTTACACCCTCTAATCTGAGTGCCGAGCCGAAAAAACAAGGATAGATATTCCGCCTTGCAACGGCACTGACAAGCATTTTATCCGAAACTGATGCCGTTTCAAGAAATTCCTGCATTATCGCTTCATCACACATTGCCGCCGCCTCGCAAAACTCCTCCGATGAACGGTCACACGAAAAATCCACACAGCCCTCGTCAAGACGTGAGGACAGTTGCTCCATAAGCTCTGTGCGGCTTTTTGAAGAAATATCCATTTTGTTTATAAATATAAACGTGGGAATACTGTATCGCTTTAACAGCTTCCACAAGGTTTCAGTGTGGCTCTGCACGCCGTCAGTACCGCTTATTACAAGAATTGCATAGTCCAGCACCTGGAGCGTTCTTTCAGTTTCAGCACTGAAATCAACGTGACCGGGTGTATCAAGCAGGGTGAATTCCGTGTCTGCGAATGTCAGCACTGCCTGCTTTGAAAAAATCGTAATACCTCTGTCACGCTCTATCTCGTTTGTATCAAGAAATGTGTCACCGTGGTCAACTCTGCCCAGACGGCGGATTTCACCGGCACTGTATAAAAGTCCCTCGGAAAGGGTGGTTTTGCCGGAGTCAACGTGTGCGATTATGCCCACAACAAGTCTTTTCATATATTTCGTTTCTTTCTGTTAGTTTTCTTTATTTATAATAACACATTATTTCAATTTAGTCAACCTAAAAGCACAGGCAGATTGCCAGTTCTCAGACTGTAGACAAAATGGTCACACGCATTAACAGCGATGTGACCATTTCGTTTATTATATCAAAAATATGCCTTATT
>JAZQHZ010000319.1:0-2521 GCA_045540855.1 Clostridia bacterium | reverse complement strand
GTGGAAATCAATGGTGGTACCTTTACGGCAAAAAGCGATGGTGTTATAGCTTACGGTGATGATATGTGTGCAAGAGAGTTGTCCGCTTATGCAACCTGCAGTAACAGTCACGCAAACCCCAGCGGGGTAACGTCAGGACGTACTATTATTAACGGCGGTACTTTCATTTCTGATGGATATGCGATTCATCATTTTGACCATTCATTCTCGGTAGATGAAACCCTCTGGATGGAATTCCCAAGAATTAATGGCGGTATTTTCTCGGGAAGCGTCGGATATATAGGTATGAGCTTTACTTATGAAAATTATGATACCACAGGCTATGGCGTAAAAGAATACAGAGAAAAGTCTGCAGCAGACATTATAAATAATGACGCCTTAGTACGCTGCTTAAAAGGCGGTAAAATATATGACGACCTTGAAGACTTAACACTTGGAGATTTGCACGAAGCAAAGTCTTTGTATGTAATAAGCGATTCTCTCTTTAATTTTGATACATTACCGGCTGTGACAGGCAATACAACAACTATGGAACGTGATGCCAGTCAGACCGACACCTTTAAGGTTTTATATGATGTTCCCTACGGTATGAACGCAAATTCTATTATCACTTATATTTCCGTTACTCCCAATGGTGGTACGGAGACTACCTGGGTCAATACAGAAAAGAACATTACTTATGCTGATTATCCAAACGGTCTGACGGTTAAAGCAGGAATTACAATGAATTTTTCAGGCGAAGCTTTCACTTGTGAAAACACATATGCAATTACAGTTACCGAAGAGTCAAAGCCTGCCACAATTATATCCCAGCCGCAATCGTGCACCGTTAAACCGGGTGAATATGCCGAGGCTACTGTTATAGCAGACCATGCGGCGGCATATCAGTGGTACGTATATATTGAGAAATCTCCATTTGCTTTGACAGATAATATTGTAGCTAATTTATCTGGCATAAAGATAGAGGGGTATACTACACCTACACTGAGGATAGAAGCTGATTCTGTTTCAAAAGGGGAGTATCACTGTGTGGTCACCGGAACAGATGGTTCAACGATTAAAACGGATAAAATATCTTTCACCTTTGGCGGTGCACCTGAACTTTTGAGCTTTGGTGGCGGCGAGTATTACGCAGGCGGCGATGCAGAGTTTACTATGTATGCAAATTATGCCGAGGTAGTAACATGGTACGTGGCGCATAGGCAAAGCGGAAGTTTTAATATTTACACACTGGATGAGTTTGCAGAAAAAACCGGTTGTGAGTACGTTACAACACATAAAGGACTTGGATTATATAACGAACTGTGTAAAGCCACGGTTACCTTTAAAAACGTTCCCGATAGCTGGTCAGGCAAATACTCGGTTGGTTACAAGCTTGAAAATGATTTAGGAAAGGTTTCATTTAATCCCGAAAATACGATTTCGTTTACGGTTTCTGTAACAAGGCCGAATATCATAAGGTTTATAAAACCGCAAAGTTGTATAGAAGGCGGAAATATGACGTTTTTAATTGAAGCCGAGAATATGTCATCGGCTGAATGGACATTTGAAAAAGCAGATGACGAGGGCGTAATGGTTGCTTACAGTCTTGATGATATGAAGGAGTTGTTCCCGGATAGTTCATTTGATACATTAACAGTAAACGGAACAGCAAGGCTTACTATAAGTAATGTAAGGTCAGAACTATGCTATTATACTCTTTATGCAAAAGCGATTTCCAAAGATGGTGGCTCTGTGAATGTCGGCTCAGCACGGTTAAACGTAATCTCTGTGCTCGAATACGCTATTACAGCATGTGAAGAAAACTATCAGAAAATCACGGTCAGCTGCCCTGAAAGCGGAGAATACACCTTGTATATTGCCGGCTATGACGATCAGGGAAGGCTTGAAGAATTGTATATAAAGACGTTTGATTTTGCAAGAGGAAAAGCTACATACAATACCGAAAAGGTTTTTGGAAATCATCATGATATCAAGGTTATGCTATGGAATAACAAATTGCAGCCTCTTTGTAAATTCTATCAAGAGTAAATTGATTATATGTCCAGGAAGGAGAATTAATTATGGGATTATTAAAAGCAGGTATTGGAGCACTGGGCGGAGTGCTTGCGGACTCTTGGAGAGATTATTTTTACTGTGAGAGTTTAGATGCTGACACCCTTGTAGTTAAGGGTGAGAAAAAAGCAGGCGGTCGCTCCTCGAACAAAAAAGGAACCGACAATATTATTTCAAACGGTTCTATCATCAATGTCAACGACGGACAGTGTATGATGATTGTAGAATCGGGAAAGGTTGTAGAACTTTGTGCAGAGCCGGGCGAATTTGTGTATGATACAGGAACAGAGCCGAGCCTTTTCTATGGCGGCTTAAGTGAAAATATCAAAAAGAGCTTTGCAGAGGTGGGCAAGCGTTTCACCTTCGGTGGCGAGCCTGCAAAGGATCAGAGAGTGTATTATTTCAACACAAAAGAAATTATGGGAAATAAGTATGGCACACCGTCACCGATACCGTTCCGTATTAT
>JAZQHZ010000318.1:0-6999 GCA_045540855.1 Clostridia bacterium | reverse complement strand
CGAGGTCTGCAAAACGGTGAGATGCGGAAATTTATTCAGCCGTCACCATTTAAAATGTTCCATCTGTCCTAAGGTCTTTAAATTATCAAATCCCTGCTGACGCAGTGCTTCGTATACCACCACTGCAACGGAATTGGATAAATTCAGACACCTTGCATCCGGTATCATCGGGATTCTTATACACCGCTCCTCGTGCTCTTTAAGCATCGCTTCGGGAAGCCCTGCATCCTCACGACCGAACAGTATGTAATCATTATCGCGGAACTCCACATCCACGTGGGTGTGCTGTCCCTTTGAGGTTGCGTAGAAATATCTGCCACCCTCTGTGTTTTTAAAGAAATCCTCTAAGCTGTCGTGCTCCTGTACATTCAGCAAATGCCAGTAATCAAGACCTGCACGCTTTAGCTGTCTGTCATCAATCTTGAAGCCGAGCGGATATACAAGATGCAGCTGTGAGCCTGTCACTGCACAGGTACGTGCAATATTTCCCGCATTTGCCGGAATCCTCGGCTCTACCAATACTATGTTAAACATTGTTTTCCCTTTCAACATATAAATATACATCATATATTATATAACATTTTTTGCGATTTTGCAATAGTTTATCAAAAAAAAGTGGATTGTTTGAAACAATCCACTAAAAAAATCATTCAAAGAATTTATTGCTTATTGCTTTTGTATCCATCTGCACAATCGGATCATCCTTATACATACCGATTGCCATATCGAAATAGTCAATATCGCCGACCTTGCTGTTATATTCCGGCACCTCGCCCTCGAATCGGTCGTCCGTCATTTCCATACCGCCCTTTGCCTTTTCGGCATTGGAAATAATCCCAAAATGCAGTGCTTCAATGAGCCAGTCCTCGCTCATAAAGCGTGTGCCGCCGGTATTTAAGCACATCATCATAAAATAACGTCTGCCGTCACGCTCTTCGCTTATAATTTCCCCGTTTTCATCAGTAACGAGGCGGAAATAATATTCACGCTTAACCCTCTGCATACGTCTGAAATTACGGCGTACAAAACGCATATGCTCATTCATTCCACGCTTTTCATCGTCAAACGACGAGAATTTCAGCTTACCGAAGCGGTGAAGCAATGCATAAACCCATCTTCCGACAAAGAAATGCCACAGAAGAATCAGAGCAATTATTGTTATAACAATCGTCGGTGCGTATTCAATTATTTTGTTCATCATCGCTTATTCCTCAATCAACGCCTCATCCGCTTTAACCACAATTGCACCGTCCTGCACGTCTGCAATTACTTCCGAGCCGCTTACAATCCTTCCCGTCAGCGACAGCTTCGCCAGCTTATCCTCTAACAGCTTCTGGATTGCACGCTTCAGAGGTCTTGCTCCGTATTTTGCGTCATAGCCTTCCTCTAAGATTATCTCCTTTGCCGCATCCGTTACGGTGAAGGTTGCTCCCTTTTCGGCGAGCTTTTCTCTTATATCCTTTAATAAGAGGTCGATAATCTGTCTCAGCTCATCCTTCTTCAGCGGCTTAAAGATTACAATCTCATCAATTCTGTTTAAAAACTCCGGACGGAAGAACTGCTTTAAGCTCTTGTGTACGTTGTCCTCAACCCTTACCTCCTCGCTTGCCATAAAGCCCGATAACGAGCCCTTGACCTCCGAGCCTGCATTGGTTGTCATTATTATAATTGTATTTTCAAAGTTTACAATCTTACCGTGGCTGTCCGCTACACGTCCGTCGTCTAAAATCTGTAAGAACACATTGAACACGTCCGGATGTGCCTTTTCTATCTCGTCAAGGAGAATTACCGAATACGGCTTCCTTCTCACCTTCTCCGTCAGCTGACCTGCATCGTCATAGCCGACATATCCCGGAGGTGAGCCGATAAGCTTTGACACCGAATGCTTCTCCATATATTCCGACATATCAATTCTGATTAATGCTTCCTCAGTGCCGAACATTGTCTGTGCAATGGTCTTTACCAATTCCGTTTTACCCACGCCCGTAGGTCCTGCAAAGATAAACGATACCGGTCGCTTGCGTGTGGTGATGTCCGCTCTGCCGCGTCTTATCGCACGTGACACTGCCTCAACTGCCTCATTCTGACCTATCACACGCTCGTGTATACGGCTTTCAAGCTCAAGCAATCTCTCGCTTTCTGCCTCTGTTAAGCGGTGCACCGGGATCTTCGTCCAGCCCTCTACAACTGCGGCTATATCGTCAAACGTGATTGCCGCCTTGTCCGCCTCGTATTCAAGCTGTGCTATCCTTGAGCCAAGCGTGAACTTCTGTGTTTTAAGCCCTGCCGCCTTCTCGAAATCGCCATCAGCCTCAGCCGCGGCAATGTCATCATCAATCGTCATTGCCTGCTCCTTGAGCTTTGCAAGGTCGTAGAGTGCAGTGTTTCGCAGATTTACTCTTGAGCCTGCCTCATCAATCACGTCAATCGCCTTGTCGGGCAGGAAACGGTCTGTGATGTATCGCTCAGACATTCTTACTGCCTCTTCAATTATCTCACGGCTTATCTGTACGTGGTGGTAATCGCAGTAATAGTCCTTGATTCCCTCTAAAATCTCAATGCTTTCCTCAATTGAAGGCTCGTCAATAAGCACCGGCTGGAAACGTCTTTCAAGTGCCGAGTCCTTTTCGATATGCTTTCTGTATTCCGCCAGAGTAGTCGCACCGATAATCTGAATTTCACCTCGTGCCAGTGCCGGCTTTAAGATATTCGCCGCACTCATCGCACCCTCGGCATCACCTGCCGCAACGATGTTGTGGATTTCGTCGATTACAAGGATAACCTTGCCCATCTCTGCGGCTTCATTTAAAATACTCTTTAATCTCGCCTCAAACTGACCTCGAAACTGCGTTCCGGCAACTATTGCTGTAAAATCGAGCAGATAGAGCTGATAATCGAATAATTTCGGCGGAACGTTCTTCTCGAAAATTCTGCACGCCAAGCCCTCTGCCACCGCAGTTTTACCTACGCCCGGCTCACCTAAAAGCACCGGATTGTTCTTCTGACGGCGATTTAAAATCTGGATAACTCTCTCAATTTCGCTGCCACGGTTTACAACTCTGTCGACCTTGCCCAAAGCCGCCTTTGCAGTTAAATTTGTGCCGTAGGTTTCAAGCATACTCTTCTTTTTCTTGCCGCCGCCAAACGGGCCCTTCTTCTCGCTCTTCTCCTTCGCACCGTCATTTTTCGATGCATCAGCACCGCCGAAAAGATTATTGAAAAGGTTAGCCATAGGTGCAGTTGCGGCACCGCCCTCGTCATCCATTCCGCCCGAAACCTGCTCCATCATAGCGGAAAGTGCCTCCGGATCCTCCGGCAGGCCGCCGCTCATATTTTCAATAAATTCAGACATCTGGCTGTTGAGATTATCAAGCTCGTCATCAGATACGCCGAACTGACTTATCATATTATTCAAGGGTGCAATGCCAAGTGACTTCGCACACGGAAGGCACAGTCCCTCGCTCGTTGTTTTACCTGCTTCCATTTTAGTGATAAACATCACTGCAGGATTCTTTTTACATTTTGAACATAATTCCATATAATAAACTCCAATGTAGATGTATTTATATTTTTCATATTAACCCATAATATTATATCACACGCTGTCAAGTAATAAAAGTGTTTTTTAATGTTATTAACAAAAAATTCAAAAACTACCCGCTACAAAACCAAAAAATATGTCAACTTTTTTGAAAAAAAGACTTGACAAATAAAGTAAAAGCATATATAATATTTGAGGTGTCTAATTTTTAATTATATTTTGGATTAAGACGATTGAACGGAATCGTTAGAATATTGCAGGGAGGTGCAAACATAATGAAGATGACATATCAGCCGAAGAAGCGTCAGCGCAGCAAGGAGCACGGCTTCAGAAAGAGAATGGCAACAAAGTCAGGCAGAAAGGTATTAGCTGCCAGAAGAAAAAAGGGCAGAAAGTCTTTAACTGCGTAAATTTTGAGTAATTGGCAAAAAGGGCAATTCATATTTTTGCACTTTTTGCCTTTTTTGTAGGTATTACTATGAAAAATACAATCAGCTTAAAGCTTAACAGAGACTTCCGCCGCCTTTATTCAAAGGGCAAGAGGAATGCGGGAGCATACGTTGCGGTTTATGCGTTGAAAAATCGCAGCGAAGAAACTAACAGACTTGGGCTTACGGCGTCCACCTCGCTCGGACACGCTGTGGTACGTAACCGCTTGAAGCGGATTATGCGTGCGGCTTATACCGAGCTTGAGCCACGTATATTGAAGGGCTACGATTTTATTCTGGTAGCAAGAGGACGTGCAGTGGGTGCACAGATGCAGCAGGTCCGTAAGGATTTATCCTATTCTTTGCATAAGCTTAATTTAATATGTGAGGATTCCTCACAGGAATAGGATTCTATTAATATGAAGAAATTTTTGATTTTTTTAATCACATTTTACAGACACCACCTTTCACCGTTGAAGGGCGCACCGTGTTGCCGGTTCACTCCGACGTGTTCGCAGTATGCTATCGAGGCGATAGAAAAGCACGGAGTTATAAAGGGCACATTATTAAGTATATGGCGTATTCTTCGGTGCAATCCGTTCTGTAAGGGCGGATACGATCCTGTGCCGTAATTGGGCACACGTTTGCAATTTAAGGTTGCAGTGTAAAAATCAATGGAGGAACGTATATGTTCGAGTATATCATTACACGACCGATGGGCTGGATAATCCAGCAGATTTATAATCTGGTCGCAAATTACGGTCTTTCTATTATTCTGTTTACGGTTATTATTAAGCTGCTTCTGCTGCCGCTTAATATCAAATCGCAGAAGGCCATGAAGAAACAGCAGAAAATCCAGCCGATTCTTGCACAGCTCCAGGAGAAGTACAAGAACGACCAGGAAAAGCTTCAGCGCGAAATGATGAAGCTCTACCGTGAGAACAACATCTCAATGACAGGCGGCTGTATGCCGATGTTGATTCAGATGCCTATTCTTATCGGTCTTTACCAGGTTATCCAGAAGCCGCTTTCATATCTCAAGAATGTAGACTGGATGCTTCAGGAAACCATCGACAAGGTTTATATGCTCCGTGACAAGTTCGGTGCGGCAGAAAACCTTGCACAGGCAACAGAGGAGCAGCTTGCCAATATGTCGCAGATTAAGCTTTCGACATGGGCAACAGCTGAATTCGGAGCGGCTGACCCGTGGTCAATCAACTTCGATTTCTTAGGTCTTGATTTATCAGAAATCCCGTCAAAGGGATTATCATTCCTTATGAATCTTGACTTCTCGCATCCGGAATATCTTTTATTGCTTCTTATTCCGGTGTTAGCTGTTCTTTCACAGATGCTTACAACACATATCACAATGAAGCAGTCAGGACAGGACAAGTCAAAGGCAAATGAGCAGGCAGCTCAGATGAACAATACAATGAAGTGGATGATGCCTATAATGACATTATTCTTCACTTTCACATTACCGGCAGGTATGGGCTTATACTGGATTATCAGCTCAATTATGCAGCTTGTCCAGCACATATTACTTGATTATTACTTAAATAAGAAGGGAGATGAAGTGGTTGTCAAAGTTCCCGAAATTAAACAAAACCATCACGGAAAAAAGCGCAAAAACAATAGATGAAGCAATCCTTGCAGCTATTGAAGAGCTTGGAGTTTCAAAAGACGATATAGATGTTAAGATTATTGATGAGGGTAAGAAGGGATTCCTTGGCTTTGGTGCGAAGGAAGCAACTGTTCGTGTATCAATAAAGGAAAGCGTAATAAACGCAAAGAATGCGGCAAAGAAAGCCGAGAAAAAGGCTGAAAAGAAGATAGAAAAGAAGGCTGAAAAGGCACCGGCAGAGAAGAAACCGGTAAACCTTCCGCCGGAAAAGCGCAGCACTCCGAAGAAGGCTGAGGAAAAGAAGGTCGAGGAGAAGAAGGCTGAGAAGAAGGCAGAAATGACTCCGGAAATGAAGGAGGAGGCAAAGAAGGTATTTGCAACTCCTGAGGTGAGACATCCGAAGAAGGTTGAGAAGGCTGTTGAGGAAAAGAAGGAAGAGGCTCCGAAGGCTGAAAGACCGAGACGTCCGAAGAAGGTTTCAGACACTCCGTCAGACGTTGTTGCACAGAAGTTCTTAACAGACATCTTCGCTGCAATGCAGCTTGACATCACAGTAACATCACAGATGACAGGTGAGGATTCACTTTTAGTAAACCTCGACGGTGACAATATGGGTATCGTAATCGGTAAGAGAGGCGATACTTTAGATTCATTACAGTATCTCACATCACTCGTTGTAAATCAGCAGAGTGAGGACTATATAAAGGTAACAATTGATACAGAGAATTACAGAGAAAAGCGTACAGACGCATTAATCGCATTATCGTCAAGACTTGCAGACAAGGTTGCAAAGACAGGCAAGAAGTTCACTTTAGAGCCGATGAATCCGTATGAGAGACGTGTTATCCACGCAAATCTCCAGGATAACGAGGCTGTTACAACCTTCTCAGTAGGCACAGAGCCGTACCGTAAGGTTGTAATTGCTCCGAAGGACCGCAAGCCGTTCAAGAAGGGCTCGTACAAGAAGAGCAATCGCAAGAGTGCTCCGAAGACAGAGGTAACTGCGGAGAAGAGCGGAAGCTATACAACAACCTACAAGGCTGATTTCAAGCCGCGTCAGCACAAGGCTGAATTTGAGAATTTCGAGGCATATCTCGAGGCTCACAAGGATGATTGATTTTAAAAGCACCGAAGGCAAAGCCTTCGGTGCTTTTTTGTGTGTCAAATTTGGGTTTATCGGGATGTTTGCACTTGCCCGAACGATTCAAACGGGCTCTGCTCCAAGACGTTCAGCTTTAGTTGTTTGCAACGTATATCCCCGGTTCTTTTTCTGTCATCAGCAACAGAAAAAGAACGAAAAAGAATGCCGTTCAAGACGTTCCCTCTTGAAAATCTCCCTTTAAAGGGTGCAGCGGCAGGCAAAGCCTGCATACGAAGGTGTTGTGGAAATTTGCAAGAAGGTGCAG